>JANPCA010000546.1:0-2686 GCA_031430715.1 Hyphomicrobiales bacterium
CACCCAAGGCGGCGAAAGAGGCACCCAAGGTGGTGAAAGAGGCTCCAAAAGCGGCACCGACGGCCGCTCCGACGGTGATGGCAAATGCCAAGGTGGCCAAGCCGGCCCCGGCAGCGCCGGCCACCGCACCGGCGACCACCAAGCCCGCCCGCAAGCCCGCCGAGCCGCGGAAAGCCTCCGACGCGGTCAGCGAAGTCAATCGCAATCCCAAGCGACACGAAGGGTTCCTGGCGACGATCAAGAAGGGGGAGCCGCACCAGATCGTCTTCATCGGCGACAGCATCACCGACGGCTGGCCCGGCAAGGGCAAAGCGTCGTGGGCGAAATTCGCGGAGTACAAGCCCCTCGACCTGGGCGTTTCCGGCGAGCGCACCGAGGACGTACTGTTCCGTCTCAATCATGGTGAGTTGGAAGGGTACAAGCCCAAGGTCGCGGTCATCATGATCGGCACGAACAACATCGGTCACAACAGAGACGAAAAGCCCGAATGGGTGGCCGCCGGGATTGAGAAGATCGTGAAAACGATTCAGGACAAGCAGCCCGACACCAAGATCCTGCTGCTGGGCATCTTCCCGCGCGAGACCGCCGCATCGGCCAATCGGGCCAAGATCAAGGAGATCAATTCGCTGATTGCCAAACTTGATGACGGCAAAAAGGTGAAGTTCCTCGACATCGGCGCCAAGTTCCTCGACGACAAAGGCGAAATCCCCGCCGACGTGATGGGCGACAAGCTGCATCCCTCCGGTAAGGGTTACGACATCTGGTACGAAGCGATGTGGCCGACGCTGAGCGGGATGCTGAAGTAACAGCTGGATTGCAATCGAGTCATCTATACCGGCCGGGCCGCCCAACGCTCCGCCGAGGATGGGGGCACCGGCTTTCAGGAGCGCATTGGCGAGGGCTGTGAAATCCATGGTCAGGCTCCTGCGGGCAGAACTGGGCTAGACTCGATAACTGGCGCACGCTCGCTGGCCTGTGACCGGCGGGCGCGGATGATGAGCAGCACAGCGACGATGGCCAGCAGCAGACCCGTGCCAATCGCGGGCGCATGAGTGACATACCAGGGCGCGGTGCTCTTCGGCGTGGCTGCCACCGTGCCTGTGGTGGCCACAGGAGCCGCACCGATTGCCGCACCGGCCTGTGTCTTGGCCTCGCGCTCCAGATCCGCCTGTGTTTTGCCAGCCCGTGTCTTGCCAGATGGCATCGAGGCGGGCGTCGGCGCATCGTAGGCCATGCCGCGCCACGGGTCTTTTGCGTAATAGGACTCCGCCTTGATCAGCCGCGTGTCATACTGGTTCTTGCGGTAGCCCGGCCCATTGTAGCGGCTGGCGAAAGCGGCCATGTCACCGCGCTTCAGGGCGGCATGCATCTGCGGATTGGACCGGATGAACCGCGCCATGGCCGCCACGTGCTCATCCTCGCCCTTGTCGCGGAAGACCTCGAACATCGCCTGCGCGCTGGCATAGCCCGCCGCCTTGTGGTTCTCGCCGAGGATCTGCGGAAGGCCGTAGGAGCAGGCCTTGAACGCGGCTTCCGGATGCAGATCGATGGCCTTGAGCAACAGCGGATAGCTGTCCGCCGGATATTTCCGCGTGCCCCACTTGGGATAGGCCAGACCCCGCTGCTGCGCCTGGCCGCGCAGGCCTGGCGGCAGGCAGCGCCAGAACACGTGCGGCTCGAACAGGATCAGCACGCGGCCCTTTTTGTCGAAGCCGGATCCTGCGGCCTCGACCTTCAGGACGGCGCGGATGCGGGCGACAGGGACAGCCAGCACATTGCAGGCAGCAACCACGCCGGGCTGCGACAGGCGGGTGAGAGAGGCAGCAAGGATCATCGGGCTAGACTCCTGAAAGCGGCGCGAACACGCACAGCAGCGTGCCGGACGGCGAGATGCAGACGCCCCACTCGCCGCTCACCGGCTTGCGGATCAGGCTGCGGGGCACGATGGCCGTGAAGGCCGTGCGGCCATCGGCGGGCCACATGGGATGCTCGCCGGGCGGGATGATGATGTGGACGCGCTCGCCATCCTCGCGGATGTGTTTCGAGGACACCTCGGCGCAGTCGCGGTCGTGGTAGCATTCGTGCGGCCATGGGCCGTGGGCGGCGGCGGGGAAGGCGAGGAGGGCCAGACCGAGAAGGAGGGCGCGCATCAGGCGATCACCGCGCGATCCGTCACGCGCCGCCAGTTGGTTCCATCAGAGAAGGCGATCACAGCGCCGCCTGTCTCGTTCGAGACATAGATCATCGCGCCCGCGCCCTGCGCCGACGCCGAAGGCACGCCTGCGACTGTGTAGCTCTTGACCTTCACCGCGCCGTCAACTTCGAGCCGGGCAGTCGGCGCGGTGACGCCGATGCCGACGTCGCCTGCATCCGTGACGCGCACGCGCTCGGCGCGGGTTGTGGTCCCGTTCAGCGTGGTTGCAAGCGTGATGAATGTTCCGCCTGCCGAGCCTGTCCAGTTTTCAGCAGCCTGCATGCCGATCAGCGCGCGCGTTCCGGCTGACCACGCCGACCCGTCATATCCGTGGCCTCCAAGAAAGCCGAGGAAGTCTCCGGATTGCAGCGCAGTGGGTGCCGCGACAGTGCCGCGTGCGTTGGCGGTGCGGAAGCCCGGTGTGCCGGTGCCGAAGTTGACGACGCCCATGCCCGCCGATTCGGTGTCGGTGTCCATGGATGTGACAACCAG
>JANPCA010000547.1:0-3338 GCA_031430715.1 Hyphomicrobiales bacterium
CCCGAAGCATCCGAGGTCTCGACCGCGACATCGTAGATGCCGGGGGCGAGCGGTTTGCTTAGTACCAGGGTCCAGTTGCCCTTGCCGTCCAACGTAAGGGCCGGATCTGCGCCGAGCTTTGCACTGAGTTCAGCACTTGCAATGCTGACGGTGAGCGCGGTCGCTATGCCTTCATCCCACGTGCCCGAGATCGCGGCAGGCGAGGTCTCTCCGCTGTAGCTTATGACCGCCGGCGCCTTTAACGGCGGCGGTGGTGGCGGCGGCGGAGGTGGTGGCGCCTTGATGTAGATTTCCGCCGTGGACTGATCAATTGCCGATTGACCCGATGCATCCGATGTCTCGACCGCGACATCATAGATGCCGGGAGCGAGCTGCTTCGTGAGTACCAAAGTCCAGTTGCCCCTGCCATCCGAGGTCAGGGCCGGATCAGTGCCAAGCACGGCCGCAAGCCCGGCGCCCGCGATGCGCACCGTGAGCGCCGTGGCAACGCCTTCGTCCCAGGTGCCCGTGATGCTGGCGGGTGGCGTTTCGCCACTGTAGCCCGACACGGTTGGTGCTTGCAGTTGCGGCGGCGGCGGTGCCTTCACCAGCACTTCGAAGCGCGTCTGGTCAGTGGCGGCGCGGCCGCGCGCGTCGGTGGTTACCGCCACCACGTCATAGCTGCCGGGCGGCAGCGGCTCGGCGAGCCCCAGGCTCCATTTGCCCGCGGCAGAGGTCAGCGCGGCATCGTCACGCAACACCGCCGAAAGGCCTGCCGCCGGAACACTGACCGTGAGCGTGGAGGCGTTTTCCCAGTCCCAGCCGCCGGTGATGCGTGGCGGGCTGCCAATGCCCGCATGGAGGTCGACGGACGGCGCGGCGGGGCCCCTGGCATCGACGGTCAATTCGTTCCGCGTGGTATCATGCAAAACCGCGCCCAAGACGCCGGCGGATTGGACCTCCACCTCATAGACGCCATCGGCCAGCGGCACGGGCAAGGCCAATTGCCAGCCGCCAATGCCATCCGAGGTCAGGCCCTCGTCCGTCCCAAGATTGTAGCTGGACCCGCCAACGGCGACGGTCAAGGACTTGGCGGCGATCTCCGACCAGGTGCCCATGAGCACCGGCCGGGCCACGGCCGATAGCACCACGGCGGCAGTCGGCGCCGCCATGACCGGCGGGGGTGGTGGTGGAGGCGGTGGCGGCGGCGGTGGCGCCACGACAATCTCGTCCTGGCTCGCATCGCGGGCCACATTGCCGGCCGCGTCGGCGGTTTCAATGCCAAGGTCATAGGTGCCGGGCAGAAGATCGAGCGTGGGTGTGAAGCGCCAATGGCCTTGGCCGTCGGAGGTCAGACCGGCATCGGTGCCGTAGGTCCAGAGCTTGCCTTCAAGCCTGGCGGTCAGTGAAACGGCGTCGCCCTCGGCCCAGGTGCCGGTCACTTCCAGGGGTAGCCCCGTCACGGTCAGGGGTGAAATGGTTGGGACAGCCGGTGCAAGGGTGTCGATGGTCAGTTGCGCCGGGTTTTCACTGCGCCGCATGCGTCCCGCCGCGTCGATGACGGCGGCAGACAAGTCATAGGAGCCGTCGTCCAGCGGTGCCGGGGGCGTCAGCGTCCAGTTGCCACCGGCCGCCGACAATTCCGCGGCGGTGCGATGCACGTAGGCGGTGGGGCCCAGTCGTCCGGCCAGCGCTGTGGCCACGTCCGGGTCCCAGGTGCCGGTGATGGTGGGTGTGGAAGACTTGCTGAGCAGCGATTGGATGGTGGGCGGCTTCAATTCAGGGAGCGGCGCCACGGTGATCTCGTTTTGCGACGCATCGCGTGTGACGTTGCCCGCCCGGTCGGCGATTTCGATTTCGACATCATAGGTGCCGGGATCGAACATCAGATCGGGAAGAAGCGTCCAGCGGCCCTGCCCGTCGGCCTGCAACGCCCCGCCACTGCCCAGGGTCCAGGTGTGACCAGCCAGCCGCGCCGTCAACGCTGCGGCATCGTTGGGCCAGGTGCCGGTGATTTTCAGAGGCGAAGCATCGGCGACGATGGGATCGATGACCGGCGCGGCGGGCGGCACGGTGTCGATGGTCAGTCGTGCCGGGATTTCACTGCGCCGCATGCGCCCCGCCACGTCGATCACCGCGGCGGACAGGTCATAGGCGCCGTCACCAAGTGGTGCTGAAGGCGTCAGCGTCCAGTTGCCGCCCGCTGCCGACAATTCCTTGGCCGCACTGAGCACATAGGCGGTCTGGCCCAGTCTTACGGCAAGCGATTTGGCCACGTCAGGGTCCCAGGTGCCGGTGATGGTGGGTGTGGAAGACTTGCTGAGCAGCGATTGGATGGTGGGCGGCTGCAATTCAGGGAGCGGCGCCACGGTGATCTCGTTTTGCGACGCATCGCGCGCGATATTGCCGGCCCGGTCGGCGATTTCGACCCCGACATCATAGGTGCCGGGCGGAAGCGTCACATCCGGAAGGAACGTCCAGGTGCCCTGCCCTGCGGCCGTCACCTGCTTAGCTGTGCCGAGGGTCCAGGTCCGGTCCGCCAGGCGCGCCACCAGCGACACGGCGTCGGTTGGCCAGGTTCCGGTGATGCGCAAGGGCAAGACCGTGGCATCGACGGGATTGATGACGGGAGCTACGGGAGCCACCGTGTCGATGACCAGACGGCCAAATTCGCTCTTCAGTTCGCCCAGGACGCGCTCGCGTTCCAAGGCAGTTGCTTCACGAGCCTTGGCCACGATGGCGGCAGCTTCGGAGATGGCTTGCTGGCGTTTGGCTTCGCCCACGGCTACGGCTGCATCGGAGGCTTCTTTAATCATGCGAGTAGCCTCGGCGTCAGCCTTGCCACGGATTTCTGCGGCAGTGGCATGGGCCGACTCCAGATCACTTTTGATTTTCTTCAGGTTTTCTTCGCCCTCGGTGATGCGCTTGCGGCGTTGTTCCAAAATGGAAGTCACCGGACCAAAGGCAAATTTGCTAAGAACGGTATAAACGAGCAGGAAAATGATGATCTGAGCGATGATCATTTTGTAATCGACACCGAACTTGTCTAAGGGGCTGCCTTCGGCTGCGGGAGTGGTGGCGGTGGCAAGGAAAGTTAGCATAAGGAAAGAGTGTAGGTGGGGCGCAGAAGCACAGAAAGAAAACTGAGCGCAGGAAAGAACTGGAGACAAAAGGCACGGTCACGGCTTTTGAAAGCACCGTGACCGTGCTTCGAAGAACGAACGTGGACTAGCCTCTGATGAAGGCGAACACGAAGGCCAAAATGGCAACACCTTCAGCGAGGGCCATGCCGATAATGGAGATGGTCAGGATGTTACCGAAGGCGCCAGGATTGCGACCAACTGCGGAAGCTGCGGCAA
>JANPCA010000548.1:0-23382 GCA_031430715.1 Hyphomicrobiales bacterium
TCACAGGCTCGCGAAAAAACCGGACGGCAACGCCGCCACGACGGCAAGGTCATGGCGGCGCTCTGAGTTAGATCAGCCGTTCTGCTTTTTCCAGACCGTGGAGCCCCACATCTCTTCCTGCTTTTCGGCAAGATTGGCCTGAGTGATGACGAAACCCGGATCGAGCAGCAGCTTTTCCGGCTTCTTGCCGTCCCACATGTCTTTGAAGGCCTGGAAAGCCATGTCGACTTCGAGGAACAGGTTCTGGACGCCGCAGGCATCGAGATAGCCGTCCTTGAGGCGCGCATAGGCACCCTCGTCGCCATCGAAACCGCCGAACAGCACGTGGCCGGGTTCGCCACGCTTGTGCCACTTGTCGGCGGTCTGCAGCACCTGCTCGATCTGCGGATGCATGAAGTCCGACGAGGTGACGAGGAAGTTGATGTCCGGGTTGGCCTGGAGCGCGTTGGTGAGGCCGGCAAAGGCCTTGTCGGCGTTCCATTCGGTCGAGACGCGGGCCACCACTTCGATGATGTCGGCGTTCTTGTCGACGACGTCGAAGAAGCCGTCGCGGCGCTGAATGGCGTTGACGTCGCCGAGATCGCCGATCAGCAGGCAGGCCTTGTACTTGCCGCCCATCTTCTTGGCTTCATCGACGAGGAACTGGACGGTGTCGGCCATGATCTTGCGGTTGTCCGCCTGGATCGCCACGGAATAGGCGTCGCTTTCGGCCGGCGGCCGGTTGAAGTGCACCATCGGGATGCCGGCTTCATTGGCTGCACGGATGGCCGGGATCACGGCTTTCGAGTCGGTCTGGATGATCAGGATGCCATCGACCTTGCGGCCGATCATGGCCTTGGTCTGTTCGAACTGCTTGTTGTCATCGAAGTCCGAAATGTTCTCCAGCGTTTCCCAGCCATTTTCCTTGGCTTTGACCCGCATGATTTCGATACCGGAGACCCAGAAGGGCGAAACAAGACTGTCGAACAGCAGGGCAACCGTCTTGGTGCCAGCCGCCTTGACCATCACCGGCATTCCGAGAGTGCCGGCGGCCAGCAACGCGCCGACCGTAAAATCGCGACGAGTAATCTTCATTTTTAGTCCTCCCATGAGTGGGCAGCACCTTCTTCGGTGTGCTGCAAGCACCGAGGGCATTCGGCGCACGGAAATCTTCTAAGGTCGCAAAAGTTGTTAGACAAGTCGGATTCGCAAATTTGTTAGACAACTTATAAACTGCGTGTCAGGTATGCAATTATGACAAGGGAAGACGCTCTGGTGCAATTGCGGGCGCCCGCGAAGACACCCGCAGCCGAAGAGATTGCACGGAACTTGGCGGCGTCGATCCGCGACGGGGCGATCGCCGCTGGCAAAAAGCTACCAACCGAACAACGGCTCAGTGTGCAGTACGGTGTCAGCCGCACCGTCGTGCGGGAGGCAATTTCGCGTTTGAAATCCGATGGTTTGGTGGAGTCGCGCCAGGGCAGCGGCGTGTCTGTCATCCCCGCATCGCTCAGAAGATCATTCAAACTCAACGGAGCGGTCTTGGAGAAGCAGCAGGTCCTCGCGCTGCTGGAACTGCGCCAGCCGCTCGAAATGGCCTCAGCCCGTTTGGCGGCGGTACGGCATACGCTGCAAGAATTGGCGGAAATTGCCGATGCACAAGACAGAATGAAAGAATCGGAGGATTGGAGCGACGAAGGTGTGCAGGCCGATCTCGACTTTCATCACGCAATAGCCAAGGCTACCGGCAATCCTTTCTATGCCGACTTCATGGCCTTCCTGGGGGGCGCCTTACGCGCAACCATTCTGACCGCGCGGTCGGAAAGCAAGAATCCCAACATCAAGACCATCACGCTGCAAGAGCATCTGAAGATCGCCCAGGCGATCGAAGCCCGCGACCCGGAAGCAGCAGGACACGCCATGCTGTTGCATCTGCAGGGCGCAAGTCTACGCATGACAGGCGACTGAGCGCCCCTCACAACTGTGTGAATAGCGGTGACAATCCGCGTGGCGTGAGACCCGCATTGACGATTGCAATGACCTGCTGCCGGCTTCACGTGACACCGAGTTAAGGTGTTTTGATGGAACTGGAAGTTTCAGATGGAAAGACAGAAGTTCAGCTGCGGGGCTCATTCTCGGTTTTGCGACGGAGATTCCTGTACAGGTAGCGAGGGCATCAGGCCGAAGCGGTGATGCTTGCCGGCCACCACTTGCCTTTGTGCGCGGGAAATTGTTAAAGCCTTCAATGCTCACTTAACGCCACTGTTTCTCTTCCACGGTCCACCTCTGACCCGGAAGCTCGCCGGCTTTCAGGAATGCAATGACAACATTGGCAAGCACCTTCGATGCCGAGTTGTCAAATCCGTTGGCAGGCAACGCCTGACCATAGGCAATCGAGCCGGTACAGAAGACTGCTCCGTTGTTCGGGGCAGTGAAATACGTCATGTCAGCTCGAATGCGGTAGTCGAGTGAGCCGATCAGGCCAGCATAGGCATAGAGCAGTTCTTCAGTGACGAGCACATAGTTGTCCGAGTGGCCGCCGGACGAGGCGATGATCCTGGTGTGAGGCGGCGTCCCCAGCGTGAGATCATAGCGATCAAGTTCGACACCAGCTGCACCACCATAGGCCAGACCCATGTCACCGATGATCTCGCCGTCCACTCCTTCGGTTATCCACGATGCCGTCCGGTGCCAGGCATCCGGCATCTTGCGATAGTGAGCAGAGGTTTCGAACCCCTCCGCGATGAAGCCGACGCCCGTCAGTTTCTGGGGAGCGCGGCCGCGATTGCGCCACAGGCCGCTCTTCTCGCCTGTGGTCTGCAGGTAATGTTCGCCGGCCTTCGCGGCCCAGGCGCGCATGCCAGAATCGAGCTTGCGGACCTCCATGCATTCGGGATGGCCCGGCGCGAAGCCAATTGCCCAGTAATAGCCATTGCCGCCCATGTAGATCAGCCGCCCACCACCCGCCACATAGTCTTCTTGAGCATCGAGCATGCGTTCGGATACATACTCCGGGTGCGTTCCGGTGATGACGCAATTGTAAGGACTGAGAATATCGACGCCCTCGCGATCAACATCCTCGTCGGTGATGAAATCGCAGTCAAAACCCATGTGGTCAATCCACGCGACAATGGAGAGATCAGCGGGAAACTGCCAGGTGATGTTCATGCTCGACATGCGGTATTTGGGACGCATGTTGATGAGGGGACGCAGATAGGACGAGTAGCACACGCCCGCTCCATCTTCAAAATGATCATAGGTCGACAGGCCATACTCGCGATGCTCATAAGTTTCGATGTCGAGGTCCGTCACCACTGGCGGCTGGCCGGTCATCGGCTGAATGATATGCGCGTCGAAGCTCAGACTCTCGTTGGCATAAGCCAAGTAACTCGCCGTTGGCACGAGGAAGCAGAGCTTGCCCTTGGGCTGACGTGGTCTGACGACAAAGACGATATATTCTTCCGCAATTCCGACGCCCGCTCCAACCCTGAGCCGGATGGCATAGATGCCACTTGGAAGCAGTTCCGGTACAGTCATGGCCTTGGTCGCATCCCACCGGCAATCGGTGACGCTATCCGGGTGGAATTCGATCCCGCCATATTGCGACGGATCGAGACGAAAGCAATCGTCTTTGCCATTCCAGTTCCAACCGGTCATGGCGCGCACTGGATGATTGACGCCCTTTGCAATGAGACTGTGGGGCCCGGTGTCGATCACGTCCTGACCTATGCCGCTCGCAGTGTAACCTGCAGCCGTGTCCCAATAGGCCAGCACACTGCCTTGCGGCGCAGCGCCTCCTTGCTTGAAGGGGTCAAACTCAGCACGGCTGAGAGCCCGGTTGAAGATCGCCGGGCGGTCGATCTTGCCAACGAAGAGGTCGCTGACGAACGGACCTCGCAATTCATGTTCATCTCGCGCTCCAGCGATCAGAAACGGTGTCTCCGGCAGATGAACAGGCTTAAAGCGAAAAGTTTGTGCGACATGACTGGCAAACTCGTAGGGAACGACCTTGCCGACAAGAGAATTGTAACGGTTGAGCACACCTTCCTGATAGATCTGCGCACGGCCGGTCGCCGGATCATAGGAAACACCCACAAGATACCACACGCGTTCGAGAAGCGGCAGCTCGGCTGTGACGTAGTCGACCTCCTTGCCGTTGCCGACCCAGAACTCCAGATGTCCGGCCGGATTGATCCCCAGCGCATAGCCGAAGTTCCGGAACGTATCCCAACGGCCAAGGATCGTCTGGCGATTGCCCTTTCTCGGCATGGTGGGCCAGATGAATGCCGCCAACGACATCGCCCCGGAAACAGCGAGTTTTTTCGACGGATCATCGATCTCCAGATAGCTGCCGAGTTGCGTGAATTGCTTTTTCACATCCCAGCGGCCATTGGCGGGACAATCGACTTCGCGCTCCACAGGTCCAGGTCCTGCCTTGTGAGAATCGCCATGAATGAGGCGCACAAGCTGTGCATCGGCCTGCGTTGCGCCATCGCAATTAACGTAGAATGTAATGTCATCTCCGGGTCGAACGGAAATCCGGTTCGCGTAACCGAAGATTTTCTGCTGGGCCATTTCTACTTTCCTGTCAGATCGCTGATGTGACGCAGGAAGGCGCCATGCCGCGCCTCCTGAAGTGTCGCGAAGCGGTCCTCGCCAACGTAAATCGGTTTACGGCCGCGAATGCCGGAAAATGTGATGATGCGAAAGCTGCCATCGCCTTCCGCCTTAACGGCATATTGTTCGATGAGCGGCCGCCGCTGACACCACGCAAGGATCCGCGCCAATGGCTCGCTCATGTGGGTTGGATGGCGGCGGTGCTCTTCGATCAGTGCGTCAGACAACACTGACAATAGATATTTCCGCGTCGTCTGGTCAAAGTGATTGCGGACGTGAACGTCGCTGTCTGCGGTTGTGGAGCTATCATCGGCTGCAATCATGAAGCCTCCTCAGCTTTCCAACAGGTCGTGGACACGGCGCATAAAAACGCCATGATAGGCTTCGTCCAGCGAAACAAACTCACGGTCATCGACGAGGCGCGGCGATACGCCTCTGACGCCTGAGAATGCGATGATCTTGTAAGGGCCATGCGGGCCAGCGCTGCGCAATGCGTATTTGTCTTCCAGCTTCGCCCGGCGGAAATACAGCAACACGCGCTCAAGAGCTTCTGAATGCTGTCCCAGCGGCTGACCGCGGTGTTCCTCGATGATCTCAGGCGTCACCAGCGTCTTGAGATAATCGCGCTGCATCTTATCGTGACGGCGGAAGTAGATCACATCCTTGTCGTCGATTTCGGTTGCTTCTTCAGGCAGGGTCTCGCCCCCCTTCTCGGCGCGCGTCGAACGCCACTCGCCACGCTTTTTGGCGCGCCAGGCATTAAATTGCTTGCGGATGCCGAAATAGCCGTTGTTCAGGAAGAGCACGACACCAAGCATGGCACCGCCGATGATCAGATAACGCCAGGGGCCGAACTCGATGAGCACATCTCGCAGGAACACAACGACTAACGTGCCCAGCACTGCTCCCTCAGCCCGGCCAATGCCCCCGATCGTCACCATTGCAAGACCGAGCAATACGGTCTGGAAATCGAAGATCGCATAGGCCACGCCACGGTACTGCGCGGTATAGAAGCCGCCGATGAAGCCAAGTGCAACCGACGTGGCAAGGAAGATGGTGATGCGGGCCCGCTTGTAGTCGACACCGCAGGCCGCAGCAAAGGCTTCGCGCTTCTCCGGCGCCAGCCGTAACACCCGTCCGAGTTGCTTGCCGTTGATGAAGCGGAACAGAAACAGACTGCCGAGGAGGATGCAGAAGGCAGAATAATAAGAGACGACGGACTGGGTGAGTGGATCCCAGGCCTGGCTGATGAAAGAGTCGGCGCCATAGAGTCCACCGGACGCGGCACCAAACTGTTTCGACGTGGTGAAAAAGACACGGAACAGCTCATTGAGGCCGAGTGTCAGCAAGGCATAGTAGAAGCCATCAAGCCGCAAGGCCGGGACCGCGATGAGGACGCCGAATATCAGACCGACGATCGCCCCGATCGGCATGAGAAAATACCACGGCACGCCATACTGGATCGACAGGAACGAGGTGACAAACGCCGCGGTGCCAACCACCGCATAGGTCGCCAACGAGAAGATCGAGGCGGTTCCGAGGATCAGCGTCCAGCACACGTTGATGGCGGCAAAGACCCCGAACGTGGCACCCGCCGTCAGCAGCGCGTTCATCCGGTTTTCGGGAAAAATCATCGGCCCCAGTGCTAAAACAATGAGGCAGATGACCCAGTAGATCGGCCGGCGGTCGACAATCTTCTTTTCAGCAACTGCCGATTTGCGATTGTAGAGACCCTTGATGTTGAGGAGATTGCGCCGTGTCGGCCACCAGCGCGTACGATCCCATGTCTTGCTGCCATGCGCCGGCCAGATGGCGAAGTACTTCAACCGGCCGACGGGAAAGGTCTTGATCTTGAACCCGGTGTTCTGATGCCAAGGTATTGAGGGATCGGGAACGATGATGGATTCCGCCTCGTCATTTCCTGCCGAGGTGCCCCATGCAGCGAGAGGATTCTTCCAAATATACTTCGTGGGGCTTGGACTGCCGGGTGTTGTGGTTTCGGTCATGGACTCACTGCTCCCGTGCCTTGTCGAGCAGGCCGGCGATGCCGCGTGGCCTTACGATCAGTACAAGGATGATAAAGAGGAATTGAGTCATCAGAACATACTGGCCGCCAAGAAATTTGTTGGTCAAGGCTTCGATCAACCCGAGTAGAATGGCTGCAATGACCGCGCCTTGAACAGACCCGAGGCCACCGCACAGCGCAATGGACACGCCCTTGATCAGCGGCGTCAGGCCTGAGAAGGGCGCGATGTAATAGGTCTGGGACAACAGCACCGCGGCCAGTCCCGCCATCGCGCCGGTCAGCCCCATCACATAGATTCCGGTGCGGCGGATGCCGATGCCGACGATTGAAGCCGCGTGCGGGTTCATCATCATGGCGCGAATCTCAAGTCCGCGCCGGCTCGAGCGCATCCACATGACGACCACTGCCAGCATGACGAGCGAGCAGACGACAATACCGATCTTGTCTGAGGTCAGGTTGATGCCGAAGAACTTGAACCGCCAGCGGCCGAACAATTCGGGCAACGATTTCGCCGTCGGCCCGAAAGCCATCAGGAAGACCTGGCTGCCGATCAGGCTGATGGCAAGCGTGGCGATCATGCCGCGCGTGGTGAAGCCCGGCTTGACGTGCAATGGAATGAACACGATCAGGCAGACGATCACGCCGCCAATGGCACCCGCGATGATCCCCGCCGCCGCGACGGCGAGCGGTTGCAATGACGGATCGATGTATGGGCGCGCCACGTGGGTGGCGACCAGCCAGGCGGCATAACCGGCGAATGAATAAACGAAGCCATAAGCGAGATTGACGAGCCCGAGACTCGACCAGGTGATCGACACGGCGACAGCTATCAGTCCGTAGATTGCCGCCACGGTGACGGCATTGACGAGAATGAAGGCGATATCCATGTCCCCTCCCTCAGTGGGCACCGGAAAGGCGGAAAGACGACGAGGCTTCACCTTTCAGCTTGCCGGCGTGCATGCCGATGATGCGGTCCACCTTGCCTTCAAGCAGTGCCACGTTCTGCTCGGCAATCAGCATGGCGCTGTCCCTTAGATCAATTGCAAGCAACGCCGCCATCACCGACAGTCCGATCTTTGGCGCCAGTCCGAGCGAAGGCTCGTCGGCGAGATAGAGCTTGGCATCGGTCATCAGCCCGCGGCCGATTGAAACCATGCGGCGTTCGCCGCCGGAGAGCCGGCCGACCGGTGTCTTCATCAGCTTTCGCAGCGGTTCAAAAATTCCCAGCACACGTTCCTTGCGCTCCTTGCGGGTGCGCCATGCTTCCGGCGTGAAGGCGCCCGAGTCGAGATGCTCCTCGACGGTTAGCCCCTGAAAAATCTCGTCGCCTTGCGGCATGATCGCCAGACCCTGGCGAACGATCTGGTGCGTATAGCGGCCGGCACCTTGACTGCGGGTGCGGCCGATCTGCCTACCGTTTAGCAGGATCGAGCCACGCTGCCAGCCGGTCAGTCCCGCGATGGCATATAACAGCGTGGTTTTGCCATGCCCGTTCAATCCGACGATGCCAACGCGCTCACCCGGATTGATGACGAGATCGAGATCATGGATCACGCGAAGTGGACCGTATCCGGCAGACAGGCCATCGACTTTGAGGATTTCCGTCATCGCCCCTCTCAATGCGCTTCGAAATAGGCGGCACGCACGGCGGGACTGTCGATGATTTCAGCCAGTTCGCCGCGGGCGATGATTTCCCCGGCATCCATCACAATGACGCGATCGGCGATCGATTCCAAGAGCT
The DNA here is from genome assembly GCA_031430715.1 of Hyphomicrobiales bacterium. Taxonomy (GTDB): domain Bacteria; phylum Pseudomonadota; class Alphaproteobacteria; order Rhizobiales; family Aestuariivirgaceae; genus Aestuariivirga. Next base: position 8,364 of record JANPCA010000548.1, read on the forward strand.
CGATGCGGTGCTCCACGATGAGCACGGCCATGTTCATTTCCTTCGAGAGCATGCGCAGGATCTGGTCGATCTCATCGATTTCAGCATTGATCAGGCCGGCAGCGGGTTCATCCATCAGCAGCACTTTGGGCTGCCGCATCAGTAGACACGACAGCAACAGCTTGCGCCTCTCGAAGGTCTTCAATCCCGATGTTGCGCGGTCATGGGGGACGCGAAAATGAACCAGACTTGCGCCATATTCGGCGTCGAAGCGTGTGAGCCAGGGGCGGAAGGCCTGGCGGGCCGCTTTGAACGCCTCGCCAACCGTCAGGTCTTCCGGCACGAGCGGTGTCTGATAGGTTCGGCCAATGCCGATGCGGGCACGTTCGAACAGGGGCAGGCTGGTGATATCCCGCCCCTGAAAGAACACCTTGCCAGCCTTCGGCCGGTATCTGCCCGACAGAATTTCGAGCAAGCTTGTCTTGCCGGCTCCGTTCGGCCCGATGATTCCCAAGACCTCGCCCGCACGAAGCTCGAAGCCGATGTTGCGCAGCACCTCCCGCCCGCCAAGATCGAGCGAGAGGCTATCGCAGGAGAACAGCGGCCCAAGTGCAGGCGTCGTCACTGAAACAGAACCTCTCACCACCAGGGCGAGGGGCGCAGTGTCGACTCGGCGATTTCGTTCGGCCAGATGATCTTGTGCGCTCCGTCCTGCACTTGGACAAATAGCTGGCTCATGCCCTTCTCAAGCTCGGACGCCTGATTGCCGAAACCGTTGTCGGGATAGTGCAGCGCCTCCTGGAACTCGTTGTTCATGTTCATCATGCCGCAGACCCCGCGATAGGAGTTCTCGCGGATCCACTTGCAGTTGGCGGCGAAGTCCTCGGGCTTGCCGGTGGCTTCCCACGAGCGCTTCAGATACTGGACGATATCATAGCCGTTGCCGGTATAGACGAGGCCCAGGTTGGTTCCGAATTCGGGGAAACGGGCGGAATACTTCTTGCGGAAGTCCTGGCCTGTTTGGTCGCCGTAGACGCCAAGCACGGTGCTCCAGCAGAAGCCCTCGGTGGCGGCGCCGCCGAGTTGCAGAAATTCCGGCTGCGAAGGGCCGTATTGCAGGTAGACGATAGCGCCCGGCACCGGGTCGTCAGCAAATTGCTTGCAGAACGCCGCATACTCGGCAGCGACCCAGTGATCGATCATGATCGCCCCGGCATCAACTTCCTTGAGCTTCTGGATCACTGGGCTCCAGTCGTTCACCGGATACTGGATATCGGTGACCTCGGCGAGTTCGAAGTTGTATTTGGGAATCGACTCTCTGGCCGCCTTGAGAATGGTCTGGCAGTAGCCGACCTGTTCGGCGACGATGTGGATCTTGCGGTTCTTGGGTTTCCAGACTCCGGTTTCTTCCATCTTGGTCAGCCACAGCGGATAGGTCCAGCCATAGTTCACCTCCGACGGGTCGGTCTGCAGCATATGGCTGTATTTGGCGGGGTCGGACTTGTATGCTTCCGTCGCGGCGCGCTGCGTGTTGCCCTGCAAATAGGGGCATTTGTATTTGGCCGATTCATCCATCGCCGGGATCGGCGCGAACAGAAATGCATTGGAAATTGCATGCACCTTCTTGTCGATGCAGGCGGCGATGGCCTGCCGGCAACTTTCCGGCGAGAGTTTGTCGACATCGGGCACGAACAATTCGATCTCACGGCCGAGCACGCCGCCCGCGGCATTGATTTCCTCCACGGCCAGGTTGGTGCCATTTAGATGGTCGGTATCGTCGGCAACACCATAGGGCGTCGAGAGCGAAGATGGGACACCAATCCGGATCTTGTCAGTGCCGGCGGCAATCACCTTGGGTGCCGCGAGTGTTAGGGCAGCGCCACCGATCGCCACCTTCAGCGCCGTGCGCCGTGTGACCGGCAGGCCGGTACGCGCTTGAGAATCCACGTTCTGTATGGACGTCATGACTGTTCCTCCGTTTCCAGGTGTGTTTCAGACAAAATGTCTAGACTAAACATTTAGTCTTGGTGTGATTTTCGCCTACCTTTTTGTCTAGTAAAACCCGGCATCATTACGCTGTCAAGCGCTGAAAGTGCATAGTCACACATAGATTACCCGGCTCTTCCTAGGTTAGAATTCAGCCAGGCCTAATAATATGGCCGATTTTGCAATAGCTTTGTGCAATTGCTCGTTGAGAAGCAACCGGAACGAGAATTGACCGCAGCACGGGAAGGCAATCATGAGACCTAGACATTTCGCTAATATGGCCTTACAGTTTGCTGGTCTGCATGGTGGGATTCGCGACTGCCAATCCCAGTGCGGCATGGATTGATACACTGGCGGAACGACAGAACCTTGGCTAGGAACTCCGAGTACGCGAATTGCACTGATGATAGAGCCTCCGATGATCGCACCGCTTGCCAAGTCCGCCCCGGCATTGACTATTCTCATTGTCGATGATCATTGGGTCGTGCGTGAATCTCTAAAGCAAGTGGCGCGCAGCATCGAAGCAAGTATCGACATCAAGGAGGCGGCGGCGCTTGGCGAGGCAGTCTCCATTCTGGAACGCCACCCCTATGTTGGCCTTATTCTTGTCGATCTCGTCATGCCGGGGATCAAGGACTTCGAAGGCCTTGAAATGCTGCGCCGCCGCTTTCCGGCCATCCCGATCGCAGTCATTTCAATTCACGAAGACCCCGACTATGTCCGCCAGGCGATCCAGAACGGCGTCATCGGATATATTCCCAAATCCGCCGGTGCCGATGAAATCCGCCGTGCGCTCACGCGCATCTTCAGCGGCGAGGTGTACTTCCCGCGTGACCTGCTCACCCGATCCTGGCCAATCGCATCACCGGCTCCAGTGGACGACAATCAGCAGCAGGATGGCCCGCGCCTGAGTGATCGAGAAGACGAGGTTCTCACGCTGCTCGGCGAAGGCCGCGCCGTTCCGGAAATCGCCGAGACACTCGGTATCACGCCACAGACCGTCAGGGTCCATCTCGGCAACGCCATGCGCAAGCTGGGACTCAAGAACCGCGAGGCCGCCATTCTCTATGCGGTGACGCGCTCCAACAAAACCGGGGACCGTTGATGGAGCGCACGGCAGTCCCTCCGCAGGATCTGGCGTCTCCGGAGGTTTTAGCGCTACGCCATCTCCAGCAGGGCCTGTGTGTCTGGTCCACCACCGGATGCCTCACCTACTGCAATCCTGCATTTGCCGAATGCCTCGGACTCGAAGCTTCCGCGCTGAAGGGTCTGCGTGTTCAGGCCCTGCTTGATCGTGCCCGCCGCCATGGCACCTTGATCAGTTGGGAATTGGCAGGCGCAGCTGCGGCCGTGGAGAGCCCGGCAAGCCTCAACGGCACCTTGCTGGTCTGTGCCGATGGCCGGATGCTGTCGGCCAACGATTCTCCACAACCCGGCGGCGGCGCGGTATCGCTGCTTATCGATGTCACCGAGGCACGCCGCAACAACCAGTCGCTGGTGCAGGCGCGTGACAAGGCCGCAGCGGCGGACCAGAGCAAGTCCCGCTTTCTCAGGGCCGCCAATCACGACCTTCGCCAACCGCTCGCCTCGCTGAAGATCCTTGTCTACTCGTGCCTCATCGCCGAGAACGAGGAAGACCGCCGTCAGGCACTGCATGCAATGGACGTTTCCGTCTCGATCATGGAAGACCTCCTGGGATCTCTTCTCAATATCGGCCAGCTAGATGCCGGGAAGATCGAACCCGCAATTGCAACATTCCAGATCTCGTCAATACTCTCGCGATTGAGTGTGCAATATACCCATCAGGCGCGCGAGAAGGGTCTCGACCTGCGAATCGTGCCCTCCAAGCTTGCAGTGGTCAGTGACCGTGTGCTTCTCGAGCGAATCCTGTCCAACTTCGTCGGAAATGCCATCCGCTATACCGATGTCGGGCGCGTACTGATCGGATGCCGGCGGCAAGGGCGAAGCTTGCGCATCATGGTCGCCGATACCGGCATCGGCATCGCGCCGGAACACCACGAGGCGATCTTCGAGGAATTCTATCGTGTCAACGGCACTCAAGCGCACCAGAGCCACAGCTTGGGCCTGGGACTCAACATCGTGCGCCGGCTGGCCGACATTCTTGGCCATCCGCTGAGCATTGCAAGCACATCCGGCAAGGGATCGGCTTTCCATGTCGATGTTCCGGTCGGCAACGTCTGGCACAGCGGCACCGGTGAACCGGAGATCAGCGAACGCATCGGCGGCGAATTCGCCGGCCTTTCCTGTCTGGTGCTTGAGGATGACAAAATACTGCGTGACGCGCTCACAGCGCTCCTCGAACGCTGGGGCATGACCGTCGTCACGATTGAAAATTTCGACAACGTCGCCAAGGCTGTCGGCGATCTCACCCACCAGCCCGATATCATTCTCACGGACTACCGGCTGCGCGGACGCATCCTCGGCACCGATCTCGCCGGTGCCATCAACGACATTCTGGAAAAGCCCTGCCCCGCGCTGGTCATGACCGCGGAGACGGCACCTGAAGTGATTGACTCGATCAAAACCCATGGCTTTCCGTTGCTGATCAAACCCGTGAGCCCGCCGTCTCTTCGCGTCGTCATGCACAACTTGCTATTTGAGCCCGACCTCCTGACAGAGCTCATTTGATCCATGAGTGTTGCTCCCATCATCATCGGCAGTATGGTGCCGCTGACCGGTTCTTCGGCGAATGACGGACGTGAATTCCGCAACGGCCTGTCGATGGCCATTGATGAAGTCAACACACGCGGTGGCATTCTCGGCCGCCCGCTTCAGGCGGTCTTTATCGATACCGGCAACCAGACGGCTGCCGAAGTGGTGCGCGCGGCGCGGCAGCTGATTTCCAAGCACAAGGTCGCAGCCATTATCAATGGTTACAATATTGGCCCGCAAAATGCCGAATACGAACCCATTGCCGATGCCGGCATTATCTACATGCACCACAACACCCTGGTGCAGCACCACGACACGGTGGCGAGCGACCCGAAGCGCTATTTCGGCTGCTTCATGAGCGACCCCGCCGAATACTGGTACGGCCAGGGGTTCATCAAGTTCCTGTCGTGGCTGCGTGACAGCGGGCGCTGGCGGCCGCGCAACCGCCGCATTGCTATCCTGTCAGGCCCCAAGCCCTATAGCATCGTCATCGCCAATGCGATGGCGAGGGCGGCTCCGAAATTCGGCTGGGAACTGCCACTCGCGCCGCAGATTCATCCCATCAACAGCGACTGGCGCAGCGTGCTTGAAAAAATCAGGGCACATGATCCCGCCGTGCTGGCCATGACGCATTTCCATGCTGGTGACCTCGCCCGCTTCCATCTGCAATTCATGGAGAAACCGCTGCGCGCCCTGCTCTACCTTCAGTATGGAGCACTCCATCGGGCGTTTTCGGAAATCACTGGCGAGAAGGCCCGCGGTGTGATCACCTGCACGGTCATTGGCTTGCCGCGCGACGAGATAGGCCGGGGTTTTGCAACGGACTACAGAGAGCGGTTCGGCCCCCATGCAACGCCCGAGATCGGCTGCCAGCCCTATTGCTCGCTGCATCACTACGCAATAGCCGCCTCAGTTGCCGGCGGCGTGGGTGAACCTGGTAACGAAATCACGAACCGGCGAATTGCCCGAGCGTTGATTGAAATTCCCTACCGCAGTGTTGCGGGCATGATCCGGTTCCATCCCAAATGGCAGGCTGCCGTTCCCTATCCCGACGCCACGCAGGATCCATCCTTAGGACTACCGCATCTCTTCTATCAACTGCGCGGCCCAGAAGAACCCCCAGCCCTGATTGCGCCTGAACCTTACATCGAACAAGCCTTCGAACCACCGCCTTGGCTCTGAACAGTATTAATAAAATTCTCACGACGCCCGGTCTGGACCCAGTGTCATGGTTAGGTGAACGGCGGTAAAGCCGAAGAACGTTTGGCATATGTTTGTGATACGAATCCGTTCCATAACCCCCGTTATGACAACGCGCTTTTCCGATTACACTCAGCTCTCTCAGGTTCCGTTCGATATCGGTGATGGTTGGTAACGAAAAGAGGCCCGCGACACGGGCATTTTGAAGACTCCCGCACTTTTTACAGGACGATATGACTATTAGAGGAATTAATGGCGGAGAGGGAGGGATTCGAACCCCCGGTACGGTTGCCCGTACTCCGCATTTCGAGTGCGGCGCGATCGACCACTCTGCCACCTCTCCGCAAGTTCAAGTGAAACCAGTGGATCGCGACAGGCTAGATAGCGAAGCCCAGGGCGTCTGCCAAGTTTTTTCGCGGACGGTTGACTTGGGGGCCGGACCTGATAGAACCCCGGCATTCATGGACAGGCAGGTCATGGGCCGGATTTTTTCCCGTTTTGCTCTGGGGTGCGCCGCAATCGCGGACCGCGCTGGCTTTTCCGCGCCCGGGACACCCACGAAAACCACCAAAACACTGTAGCCTTCTCCCCCGGCCTTCCCGCCCTCGGGGGTGGAGGGCTGAACCCCAAGACACCCGGCAAGCGGCACTTCAGCTTAAGTGCGCGGGGGGCGGGATCAAATGGCTCCAAGGAGTAATAGACTATGGGTTATAAGGTTGCAGTCGTCGGCGCCACCGGCAATGTGGGCCGCGAGATGCTGTCCATCCTCGAGGAACGGCAGTTCCCGGCGGATGAAGTGCATGCCATTGCCTCGCGCAAATCGATGGGCGTCGAAGTGTCCTACGGGGACCGCGTGCTGAAGTGCAAGGATTTGGAGCAGTTCGATTTCTCGAAGATGGATTTCTGCCTCATGTCGGCGGGCTCCGCCGTATCGAAGGAATGGTCGCCGAGGATTGGTGCCCAAGGCTGCATCGTCATCGATAATTCGTCGTGCTGGCGCTATGAGCAAGACGTGCCGCTGATCGTTCCGGAAGTGAACGCTGGCGCGCTGACCGAATATATGGCGCGCAAGTCGCGCCGCAACATCATCGCCAATCCCAATTGCTCGACCGCCCAGCTCGTCGTGGTGCTGAAGCCCTTGCACGATGTGGCCAAGATCAAGCGCGTCGTAGTCTCGACCTACCAGTCGGTCTCCGGTGCCGGCAAGGAAGGCCTCGACGAATTGTGGACACAAACCAAGGGCATCTTCGTCACCGACTCACCCACGCCGAAAAAATTCACCAAGCAGATCGCTTTCAACGTCATCCCGCATATCGACGTGTTCATGGATTCGGGCGACACCAAGGAAGAGTGGAAGATGCTTGTGGAGACCAAGAAGATTCTCGATCCCAAGATCAAACTCACCGCCACTTGCGTGCGCGTGCCGGTGTTCGTCGGCCATTCGGAGGCGGTCAACATCGAGTTCGAGCAGCCGATCTCGGCCGAGGAAGCCCGCGAAATCCTGCGCGAGGCGCCGGGCATCATGGTGATCGACAAGCGCGAGGATGGCGGCTACATGACGCCGGTCGAAAGCGTCGGCGATTTCGCCACCTTCGTGTCGCGCATCCGCGAGGATGCGACGATCGACAACGGCTTGAACCTGTGGGTCGTGTCCGACAATCTGCGCAAGGGCGCGGCACTCAATGCCGTACAGATCGCCGAGAGCCTGATCAACCGTGGGCTGCTCAAGCAAGCCGCGTAAAATGGTGGGGGCCGCGGCATGGGTGCTGGCGGCCCTCGTCTCTCCGGCGCTGGCCGATGCGCCGCGATTGGGGCTGCCGATCGCCTGCACCGTCGCCGAGACCTGCTGGGTGCAGCAATATAACGATCACGATCCTTCTTCCGCCGCCCAGGACTATGCCTGCGGATCGCAGTCCTACGACGGCCATGACGGTATCGACATCCGCATCCGCGACACGGCGCAAACGGCCGGCGTGGTGGCGGCGGCAACAGGGACCGTCAAGGCGGTGCGCGACGGGGTGGACGACCACCTGATGCGGAGTGCCGCCGACCGTCAGGCCGTTGCCAAGATCGAATGCGGCAATGGCGCCGTGATCGCCCATGACGGGGGTTGGGAAACGCAATATTGCCATATGCGGGAAGGCTCGGTGGCGGTGAAGGCTGGAGAAGCCGTGGCGGCGGGGCAAAAACTCGGCGAGGTTGGTTATTCCGGCATGGCGGCTTTCCCGCATGTGCATCTGGGCTTGCGCAAGGATGGCAAGGCCGTCGATCCTTTCCGCAGCGATGCCAGTGGCTGCGGTGGACTTTCCGATCCTCTATGGACGGATGAAGCGGCGGCAGCACTTGCCTATCGCCGGGGCGACATCCTCCGCACCGGCATTGCACCGGGACGGGTCGATGTGGCGGCGCTGGAAGAGGGGCGGATGCCCAATGATCCACCCAGCGCGCAATGGGACGCGCTGGTGGCCTATGGCTGGGCGATCAATCTGGAAAAAGACGATGAAATCGCGGTCAGCCTGCAAGGCCCGGGCGATGTGAAAGCCAGCAACAGCGTCATCCTCGACCGGCCCAAAGCCCAGTACCTGCTGTTCGCTGGCGTGAAGCGCCCCGAAGGCGGCTGGCCGAAGGGTGTCTACAGTGGCCGCTTCGAAGTCCGGGACGGCGGCGCGGTGCGGCTCTCCAAGGTCTGGCAATTCGCCATCGATTGAGGGGAATGGCCTCAAGAATTTCCCGTCAGGCGCCGATATGGCCCCAGGAGGCGCAGCCGAGCACGGTGCCGACCTTGCCGCTTTGCAGCAGGGCCACGCAGGCGGTGCTCTCGGGCGGCATCAGGCCATCCTTGGGCAGGGCAACGCGCTGGGCCGTGCCGTTCCACATGCCGGCCGGCAGCAGACGCCGCACGACATTGTGGTAGTTGATTTCGCGCCCGGCAATTTCACCGCGCTCGATCTTCACCGAGGTCTTGGCCAGGACAGGCATGACCCACAAGGTCGCGTCGCCTTCGCCCTCACCGATGTCGATGACAATCTCCTTAGGCCCATCCCGCAGGGTCAGCGGCACGGTCCACTTGGACTGGCGGGCCGCCTCCAGCGTATCCAATACCCGCTGGCGGCTGCTGCCCACCATATGGGCCTCGCCGTTGACGATCATCTGCGGCGTATAGACGTCCATGTCGCCACGCGCCTTGGCGTAATCATATTGGCGCTGGGAAAATTCAGGGCTGCCAAGCGTGTCTTTCCAGCCGAGATAATCCCAATAGTCCACATGGTAGGTCAGCGCCGTCACGCCCGGCATGGCGCGGAGTTCGTCGAGCAAGGCATCGGCGGGCGGGCAAGACGAACAGCCCTGACTGGTGAACAGCTCAACAACCACCGCCGGCGGCGCTGCCGCATGCGACATTGAATTCGCAAATGGCAGCGCAGCGCCTGCCATGAGGGCAACACATTGACGGCGGGTGATGTCGTGCTCGTTTTTCATGCACTCAATATGATCCAAACGGCCCATGAGTACCACTCACGAGCCGTTGTTGGGTCATCACGAAAGCGTTTGGGTTGCCGGAACCTTTACGAGGCCTTCGCCAGGTTGCGCAGGACATAGGGCATGATGCCGCCGTTGCGGAAATAATCGAGCTCGTCGAGGGTATCGATACGGCACATCACATCAGCACTCGCCTCCGAACCGTCGGCCCGGGTGATTTCCACCGTGATGGTGGCGCGCGGCTTGAGGCCTTCGGCCAGACCCTTAATGGTGACGGTTTCGTCGCCTTTCAGGCCCAGTGTCTGCCAGCTTTCGCCATCCTTGAACTGCAGCGGCACGACGCCCATGCCGATCAAGTTCGAACGGTGGATGCGCTCGAAGCTTTGCGCCACGACGGCGCGTACCCCTAAGAGCTTGGTGCCTTTGGCGGCCCAGTCACGCGATGAACCGGTGCCATATTCCTTGCCCGCGAAGATGACAAGCGGAGTGCCCTCGCTTTGATAGGTCATCGCCGCGTCATAGATCGGTACCTGATCGCCAGCGGGATAGTGCTTGGTCACGCCGCCCTCGACGCCCGCCACCATCTGGTTCTTGATGCGAATGTTGGCGAAGGTGCCGCGCATCATCACCTCGTGATGGCCGCGGCGCGCGCCATAGGAATTGAAGTCGATCTTCTCGACGCCGCGTCTGTTGAGATAGGCACCGGCTGGTGAGGACGCCTTGATATCACCGGCGGGCGAGATGTGGTCGGTGGTGATCGAGTCAAGGAAAAGGCCCAGCACGCGAGCGCCCTCGATGTCCCTCACGGGGACCGGATCCATGGTCAGGCCTTCGAAGTATGGCGGGTTGGCGACATAGGTACTGTTGCCGTCCCAGGCATAGTTCATGCCCTTGGTGACCTTGATCTTGCGCCACTGGGTGTCGCCCTTGAAGACATCCTTGTAGCGCTTGGCGAAGGCCTTGCGGGTGACGTTCCTGCGGACGAAATCGCCGATCTCCTTGGCCGACGGCCAGATGTCTTTCAGATAGACGGGAGCACCCTTCTTGTCGTGACCGATGGGATCGGTGGTGAGGTTTACATTCAGCGATCCCGCCAGGGCATAGGCCACCACCAATGGCGGTGAAGCGAGGTAGTTGGCGCGCACATCTGGATTGACGCGGCCTTCGAAATTGCGGTTGCCGGAGAGCACGGCGGTGGCCACCAGGTCATTGTCCTTGATCGATTTCGAGATATTCTCAGGCAGCGGCCCGGAATTGCCGATGCAGGTGGTGCAGCCGTAACCGACCAGGTTGAAGCCGATCTTGTCGAGGTCTTTCTGCAGGCCCGCGGAGGCGAGGTACTCGGTGACGACCTGGCTGCCCGGCGCGAGCGACGTTTTCACCCAGGGCTTGGCGCTGAGGCCCTTTTTCACGGCATTGCGGGCCAGGAGTCCAGCGCCGATCATCACCGATGGGTTGGAGGTATTGGTGCACGACGTGATGGCGGCGATCACCACATCGCCATGGCCCAGGTCATAGTTGGCACCCTCGACCTTGAAGCGCCTGCCCAATTCATCGGCCTTCTTGAATTCCTCGGCCATGACCGTGGCAAAGCCCGCGGCCGAGTCGGTGAGCGTCACCCGGTCCTGGGGGCGCTTCGGGCCGGCCATCGAGGCCACGACATTGGTGAGGTCAAGTTCCAGCGTATCGGTGAATACCGGGTCCTCGGACTTGGGCGTCCAGAACATGCCCTGGGCCTTGGCGTATTTGTCAACCAGCGCCACTTGGGGCCCGGGGCGGGCGGTGCCTTTCAGATAAGCAACGGTCTCGGCATTGACGGGGAAAAAGCCGCAGGTGGCGCCATATTCCGGCGCCATGTTGGAAATGGTGGCCATGTCGGCGAGCGAGAGATGCTCAAGGCCCGGGCCATAGAATTCCACGAACTTGCCAACCACGCCCTTCTTGCGCAGCATCTGGGTGACGGTCAGCACCAGGTCGGTGGCGGTCGTGCCTTCGGGCAGCGCACCCGTCAGCTTGAAGCCGATGACCTCGGGGATCAACATGGAAATCGGTTGGCCCAGCATGGCCGCTTCCGCCTCGATGCCGCCCACGCCCCAACCGAGAACGGCCAGGCCATTCACCATGGTCGTATGCGAGTCGGTGCCGACCAGTGTGTCGGGATAGGCACAAGTAATGTTCTTGCCCTTCACCTTATCGGTGCGGGTCCAGACCGTCTTGGCCAGATACTCCAGATTCACCTGATGGCAGATGCCGGTGCCGGGCGGCACGACGCGGAAATTGTCGAAGGCGCCCTGCCCCCATTTGAGGAACGTATAGCGCTCGCCGTTGCGGTCATATTCGAGATTGACGTTCTGCTTGAAGGCCTTGGAATTGGCGAAGTGGTCGACCATCACCGAATGGTCGATGACCAGATCGACGGGGGCCAGCGGATTGATCTTCTTCGGGTCCTGGCCCAGGGCCTTCATGGCGTCGCGCATGGCCGCCAGATCGACGACGGCGGGAACGCCGGTGAAATCCTGCATCAGCACGCGGGCCGGGCGGAAGGCGATTTCCTTCTCGGTCTTGCCCCGGTTCTTGAGCCATCTGGCGATGCCTTCAATGTCGTCCCTGGTGACCGAGCGGCCATCCTCGTGGCGCAGCAGGTTTTCCAGCAGAACCTTCAGCGAATAGGGCAGCTTCGATATCCCTTCGAGGCCGTTCTTCTCGGCCGCCTTGAGGCTGAAATAAGTGTAGGACTTGGCTCCGACTTTGAGAGTCTTCTTGGATTTGAAGCTGTCGAGGGACATCGCTGGTCAAGGCCTCTTGCTGGGGATTATTCAGAGCGCAGCCTATAGAGCGTTTTGCACTGCGGCACCAGACCAACCTAGGACTGAGAGCCTATGCCGGGATGACTTCCACAATTTCGCCCGACGCAATCGACACCGCGATCCGGAAGGTGCTGCCGTCCCGATCGGCCTCGAACCAGTAGACGCTGCCCGACAGGGCGATTCGCTTCGGTTTGCGATAGCCTGCCTTCTTCACCGAGACGGCGGCGGCGCCCCAGGTGTAGGTCTTGGCATGCTTCGACGGCTTGCCGATGGCGATGCCCACGGTGAATTGCGTGGTGGCCTGACCGGCCATGGCGGCGGAGGGCAGGAGGCACAATACAAAACCAATCAGCACGGTGGACCGGACCATTCTGTCTCTCCCTGGCACAGGACGTTAACGTCCGTTTCAGGAGATGCAATATGGTGGCCAGGCCTTGCGCGGGGCCGGTCCCGCCCCATGCCAGTTCAGCCCCGTCATTACAATTTTCCGGGTTCCGCAAACCATAAGGAGACGCCGGTCTGGTACTGGATAGTCCGGGATGTCGCAGGCGCTTTCACGCAAAGCCCGGGAGGAGATCAACATGTCACGCAAGCTCGCGATCCGCATTGCCGCGATGGCCGGTCTTTGCCTTGCCTTGACGGGTTGCGCCGATATCGAAGAGGAGATGAAACTCTATATCGCGCAGCATCGATTGTCAGAGTCGAAGGCCCTGGCCTTCCGCGTATGCATCAACAACCTGTCAAGACCAATGTTCCCAGTGGCCGAGGGCAACCTGGTCATGAAATCCGTGCCCCTCGAGGTTTGCGGCTGCCAGGTCCCGGCGATCACGGCCTTGTTCAAGGACAAACAATATGGCGGCTATGCCGGCTTCGCCACCTACATGGCCAGGGAGAACAAGAAGAAGAAACCCAAATTCGGCAAGAAGGTGTTGAGCGAGAGTTACACATCGCCAGAGGCGGCGGAAAAGCTCGAGGAGGCGCTCAATTCCTGCGTCAAGGACTACAGGGAGGCACATGTGGAGGAAAGCGCCGAACTGTTCGAAGTCGTGCCGCTCAAGCCCGTCGTGAAGAAGGGTGAGAAAGACAAGAAAACCGAAACCGCCGGTTCATAGCTCCGGCTTTCTCCGGCAACGAGATTATACCCGCCGCTCCACCATCATCTTCTTGATCTCGGCGATGGCCTTGGCGGGGCTTAAGCCCTTGGGGCAGGCCTTGGCGCAATTCATGATGGTGTGGCAGCGGTAGAGCCTAAACGGATCCTCGAGATTGTCGAGGCGTTCACCCGCCGCTTCATCGCGGCTGTCGATCAGCCAGCGGTAGGCTTGCAGCAGCACGGCCGGGCCCAAGTAGCGGTCGCCGTTCCACCAGTAGGAGGGGCACGACGTCGAACAGCAGGCGCAGAGGATGCACTCATAGAGCCCGTCCAGCTTGGCCCGGTCGTCGTGTGACTGTTTCCACTCGGTCTGCGGCACCGGCGTCGTGGTCTTGAGCCAGGGTTCGATCGAGCGGTGCTGGGCGTAGAAGCGGGTCAAGTCAGGCACCAGGTCCTTCACGACGGCCAGATGCGGCAGCGGGTAGATGCGGACATCGCCTTTCACGTCGTCACAGGCCTTGAGGCAGGCCAGCGTGTTGGTACCGTCGATGTTCATGGCGCAGGAGCCGCAGATGCCCTCGCGGCACGAACGCCGGAAAGTCAGCGTCGGATCCTGCTCGTTCTTGATCTTGATCAGCGCGTCCAGCACCATCGGCCCGCACTTGTCCATGTCGAGCGTATAGGTATCGAGCTGCGGGTTTTTCCCGTCATCGGGATTCCAGCGATAGATTTTGAAGCCGCGGAGTTTTTGTCCCGCGGGCTTCGGCCAGGTCTTGCCGGGGTTGATTTTGGAGTTCTTGGGAAGGGTGAAGGTGGCCATGGCGTTATCTTGGTTCCGTCGTAGCGATTGGAAGTTTAGCAACCCGCATACGGGTGGATGAAATTGTTACAATGGCGCCCAGCATCAGATTTCTCGCGCCAATTGTGAGCGCTCGGGCAACCAGCGGACCCTCGCTTGCAGGTAACTTATTTCGCGCGCGCAACTGTATTACACTCGGTTTCGACGATCCTTCGATGGCATGAATGGTCTCAAAATCAAGGTCGCCAGAAAGAATGACAGCATCCTCATTGCGGCAGTAGTCCATGATTTCGAGGTCTTCGGAGTCATGTGCGCCTAAGCGGGACCAATGTTCCGCATCATGCCCCCTTTCGCGCAGATAAGCGACCCAGGCGATGGACAAGTTCATGTCTATGACGACCTTCAATTCGATCCTGCCAGATCATACTCGGAGCTCGACGCCAGCGCCCCCGCATAGCCGATAGCCTGCAGGATGTCCTCCCGTTCCAAGTACGGAAAATGCTCAAGCATTTCTTCAATCGGCGTACCAGCCCCGATCTGCCCAGTGATCATGCCGACCGTGACCCGCATGCCGCGAATGCACGGTTTGCCGCCCATGACCTCCGGGTTTCTGGTAATTCTCGGGAATTCGGACATGTCTTAGAGCTCCTTTCCGTGATCGAAGGCCGTTTCGAGTCCGGCAGCGTGGCGGATGGTGTCGACCACGCCTTCGCGATTGGTCATGACATCGTTGTTCCAGAAACGCACGACACGGTATCCGTCCCTCGCTATATCATCTGTACGCTGAGCATCCTTGCGGATTGCTGCATCCTCATTGTGCTGACCGCCGTCGAGTTCGACAACCAGCTTGCAGTTATGACATGCAAAATCGGCTATGTATCCGGCCAGCGGAACCTGTCTGCGGAAATGGCGGCCTTCCTGTTTCATCATCCGCAGTTCCTGCCAGAGCCTACGCTCGGCAGCGGTTGCGTTGCTGCGAAGGGATCGCGCCCGGGGATTCGGCAT
>JANPCA010000549.1:0-4760 GCA_031430715.1 Hyphomicrobiales bacterium
CTCGGCGGCGCGCCTGCGCGAAGAGGCCGAAGGCTACAAGTCCCGTGTGATCGCCCAGGCCGAGGGTGATGCGCAGCGTTTCAACCAGGTGCTGGCCGAGTACCAGAAGGCGCCGACCGTCACGCGCGACCGCCTCTACATCGAGACCATGCAGCAGGTCTACTCCAACGTCAGCAAGGTCATGATCGAAAACCGCAACAACTCCAACCTGTTGTACCTGCCGCTGGACAAGCTGATGCAGCAGGCCGGCGCCGCGACGCCAGCCGCCAGCACACCGCTGTCGCCTGCCGTCAGCGACCCGGCGACAACGTCGGGCACGGTCGACGTGCGTTCACGCGATGGCCAGCGCGGTCGTGACCGCGACGGTCGTTGAGCCGCAGGAGCCGCACCATGAACCGCATTGGACTGATTGTTGCCGGCGCCCTGCTGGCGCTGATGTTGCTCGCGTCGACCCTGTTCGTGGTCGACCAACGCCAGGTGGGCGTGATCTACGCGCTCGGCGAAATCAAGGAGGTTGTGCAGGAGCCCGGCCTCAACTGGAAGCTGCCGCCGCCGTTTCAGAACGTGGTGTTCCTCGACCGCCGCATCCAGACGCTGGACAGCCCGGAGACGCGACCGATCTTCACCGCCGAGAAGAAGAGCCTGGTGATCGACTGGCTGGTCAAGTGGCGGGTGGCCGAACCGCGTCAGTTCATCCGCAACAACGGCGTGGACATGCGCAACCTGGAGTCGCGCCTGAGCCCGGTGGTGCACGCGGCGTTCAACGAAGAGGTGACCAAGCGGACTGTGGGCGGCGTGCTGTCCACCGAGCGCGACAAGGTCGTGCAGGACGTGCGCAACCGGCTGACCGACGACGCCAAGGCCTTCGGCATCGAGATCCTTGACGTGCGCATCAAGCGGGTCGACTTCGTCGCCAACATCACCGAGTCGATCTACAGCCGCATGAAGTCCGAGCGGCTGCAGGTGGCGAACCAGTTGCGCTCCACCGGCACGGCCGAAGGCGAAAAGATCCGCGCCGATGCCGATCGGCAACGCGAGGTGATCGTTGCCGAGGCTTATCGCGACGCACAGAAGGTCAAGGGCGATGGCGACGCCAAAGCGTCTGCGCTGTTCGCCGATGCCTTTGGCCGCGACCCGCAGTTCGCCCAGTTCTACCGCAGCCTGGAGGCTTACCGCTCCAGCTTTCGCAACCGCTCGGATGTGATGGTGGTGGACCCGGGCAGCGACTTCTTCAAGGCCATGCGCGGCAGCGGCGGCGCGGCCGCTAGCCCCTCGGCGCCCGCGGCACGGAAGTAGGCGTTGACCGCTGGCGTGGGCGAGGTGCTGCTCGGTGCGTTCGCGCTGATGTTGGTGATCGAAGGGCTGCTCCCGTTCTTCAGCCCCACGACTTGGCGCAGCGTGTTCGAGCGGGCCACGAAGATGAGCGACGGCCAGATCCGATTCTTCGGCCTGTCCAGCATGCTGGGCGGGTTGGGGATGCTGCTCGTCTTCTGGCCTTGAGCCGGTCGCAGGGCAGCGCGTCGCTTCAGCGGCGCGTTTCACCCCCGGTACAATTCCGGTTTTAATCGCCTGGCGGTTTCCCATGTCCTCTGCTTGGCTGCTGCCCGAGCACATTGCCGATGTCCTGCCTGCGCAGGCCAGGCACATCGAAGAACTCCGCCGCGGGCTGCTCGACGTTGCGCGCAGCTATGGCTGCGAACTGGTGATGCCGCCGCTGCTGGAGCACCTGGAATCGCTGCTGTCGGGCACCGGTCACGAGCTCGATCTGCGCACGTTCAAGCTCGTCGACCAGCTCAGCGGCCGCACGCTGGGCGTGCGCGCCGACAGCACGCCGCAGGTGGCGCGCATCGACGCCCATCTGCTCAACCGGGTCGGCGTGTCGCGGCTTTGTTATTGCGGGCCGGTGTTGCACACACTGCCGCCGGGTGGCCGATCGACGCGCGAGCCACTGCAGTTCGGCGCCGAGATCTTCGGCCACGCGGGGCTGGAGGCCGATCTCGAGGTGCAGGATCTGGTGCTCGACTGCCTGCGCAAGGCCGGTCTGAGCAACGCCACGCTCGATCTGGGTGATGCGCGCATCGTCCGCGGTGTACTTTCGGGCACGGTGCTGAGCGCCGAGGTGATGGGCGAGGTCTATGCCGCGCTGGCAGCCAAGGACAGCGCTGCGCTGCGCAGCCTGTCGCGCGGTTTGCCGGCCGACACCCAGCGCGGTTTGCTGGCCCTGGTCAGAATGTACGGCGGACCTGAAGTGCTGGTGGCTGCCGGGCGCGAGCTGGCGGCCCACCCACTGATCGGCGCTGCGCTTGGTGACCTGAGGTGGCTGGCCGACCATGCACGGCAGGCGCACCCCGAGGTGCGCATCGGCTTCGACCTGTCCGACCTGAGCGGCTATGCCTACTACAGCGGCTCACGCTTTTCGGTGTTCGCCGAAGGCGCCAGCGACGCGGTGGCCCGCGGTGGCCGCTACGACGAAGTAGGCGCCGTGTTCGGCCGCAAGCGGCCGGCGGTCGGTTTCAGCCTGATGGACCTGAAAGAGCTGGCGCTGCTGGTGCAGGGCAAGGGCCAGCGGGCTGCCATTCGAGCGCCCTGGGCGGAAGACGCAGGGCTGCGCTCGGCAGTGCGGCAACTGCGCAGTCAGGGCGAAACGGTGGTCTGCATCCTGCCGGGCCACGAACACGAAGGCCAGGAATTCGCCTGCGACCGCGAGCTGGCGGCGGCGAACGGGCAATGGACCATCAGGACGCTTTGAGCGGCCCGGCGAGAGACACAACAACCCTGCGAGACATGAATCGGATGAACGCAAAATCGGCTGGCCACAACGTCGTCGTCGTCGGCACGCAGTGGGGCGACGAAGGCAAGGGCAAGGTGGTCGACTGGCTGACCGACCACGCGCAAGCCGTGGTGCGCTTTCAGGGCGGCCACAACGCCGGCCACACGCTGGTCATCAAGGGCGTCAAGACGGCCTTGCAGCTCATCCCCTCGGGCATCATGCGCGACGGCGTGGCCTGCTACATCGGCAACGGCGTGGTGGTCGATCCGACGCACCTGCTGGGCGAGATCGAGCGGCTTGAGGCGATCGGTGTGGACGTGCGTTCGCGCCTGTTCATCAGCGAATCGTGCCCGCTGATCCTGCCGTTCCATGTGGAGGTCGACAAGGCCCGAGAGGCGCTGCGCGAGACCAGCGGCGCCGGCAAGATCGGCACCACCGGCAAGGGCATCGGCCCGGCCTATGAAGACAAGGTGGCGCGCCGCGCACTGCGCGTGCAGGACCTGAAGCACCCGGATCGCTTCGCCGCCAAGCTGCGCGAGCTGCTGGCGCTGCACAACTTTGCCCTGGCGGGTTACCTCAAGTCGAAAGCGCTCACCTTCGAGCCGATCCTCGAGCACGCGATGCGCGTGGCCGAGGCGCTCAAGCCGATGATGGCCGACGTCGGCTACATCCTGCACAACGCGCACCTCAACGGTGCCAACATCCTGTTCGAGGGCGCGCAGGGCACGCTGCTGGACATCGACCACGGCACCTACCCGTACGTCACGTCGAGCAACTGCGTGGCCGGCAATGCCGCCGCCGGCGCGGGCGTGGGGCCGAACCTGCTGCACTACATCCTGGGCATCACCAAGGCCTACACCACACGCGTGGGCGGCGGGCCGTTCCCGACCGAGCTGCCGATGGACGAGCCCGGCACCGTGGGCTACCACCTGTCCACCGTCGGCCAGGAGCGCGGCACGGTCACGGGGCGCCCGCGCCGCTGCGGCTGGCTCGATGCGGCGCTGCTCAAGCGCTCAATGATCATCAACGGCATCTCGGGCCTGTGCATCACCAAGCTGGACGTGCTCGACGGCTTGCCCGAGATACTGGTCTGCGTCGGCTATGAACTGCACGGCCGGCGCATCGACATCCTGCCGCTCGATGCCGACGACATCGTCGCCTGCAAGCCGATCTACGAGTCCTTCCCGGGGTGGGCGCAAAGCACCTTTGGCATCACCGACTGGAACGCACTGCCAGTGAACGCGCGCCGTTACCTGGAGCGCGTGCAGGAATTCATCGGCGCGCCGATCGACATGGTGTCCACCGGGCCGGACCGCGAACACACCATTCAGTTGCGGCACCCCTACCGCGGTTGAGCGTCGCAGTTGAATATCCCAGTGGAACGTCGCAGTTGGATGTCGCAGTTGACGATGGCGCTTGAGCGCCCCACCCGAACCTCACCGATAGCCCAGGAGATTTCATGCTGACCGATGACGGCAAACACCTGTACGTCTCATGGGACGAATACCACATGCTGATCGAGAGGCTGGCCCTCAAGATCCACGCCAGCGGCTGGGAATTCGACCAGATTCTTTGCCTTGCCCGCGGCGGCATGCGCCCCGGCGATGTGCTTTCACGCGTGTTCGACAAACCGCTCGGGATCATGGCCACCAGCTCCTATCGCGCCGAGGCGGGCACGATTCAGGGGCGTCTGGACATGGCCAAGTACATCACGCTGCCCAAGGGCGAGCTTGCTGGGCGTGTGCTGCTCGTCGATGACCTGGCCGATTCGGGCATCACGCTGCGCGCGGTGGTGGACCGCCTGCGCGGCATGCCCCAGATCAGCGAACTGCGCTCGGCCGTGATCTGGACCAAGGGGGTGTCGAGCTACACGCCCGACTTCTATGTCGAGCTGTTGCCCACCAGCCCCTGGATTCACCAGCCCTTCGAGGAGTACGACGATCTTCGACCGGCAGGGCTGGCGAAGAAGTTCGTGATCTGATGGCGCGGG
>JANPCA010000550.1:0-10550 GCA_031430715.1 Hyphomicrobiales bacterium
AACGAGGGAAGCGAAATGGCCAACACGCCAGGAAAGCGGAGCGACGGGGCGCGGGTGATGAGTTCTCGCACAGCCTGGAAAGAAAACCGCTCCCTGTCTTCAGGTGTAGCGGCCGTGGCGTTGCAGAACTTCGATCTTGTAGCCGTCGGGATCCTGGACGAAGAAGAACTTCGCCATCAGCGCGCCGTCGCGGTGGAATTCCTTGATGGCTCCGGGGTTCAATCCCGCCGCCGTCAGGCGCTGATGCTCGCGTTCGAGGTTGTCGCTCGACAGCGCCAGATGGCCATATCCGGTGCCATGGGTATAGGCTTCTTCGCGGCCGTGATTGATGGTCAGTTCGACCTCGAAATCATTCTCCGCATTCTTCAAGTAAACCAGCGTGAAACCATCGAAGTCGAAGCGGTCCTTGACGCCCAGTCCGAATGCTGCCTCATAGAACTTCACCGACCTTGCCTCGTCGATGACGCGGATCATCATGTGAATTGCCTTGGCCACGTCTCAGTCCTTCTGTTCGGCGAGATAGGAAACGATCGCCTTGCGGATTTCGGGATCGTTCTGGCGGTAGACCATTGTGGTGTCGCGCACCATCTTCTTTGGGAATGCGAGCCAGGCATCGAGTTTTTCGGGCGTCCATGCCCAACCGGCGCTTTTCAATCCGGCGGAATATTTGAAGTCCGCGACGGTGCCTGCGGTGCACCCGGCAACGCCATGAAGCGCTGGTCCCGGGCGGGGTGGACCGTCCTTCTCGATGGTATGACAGGTCTGGCAGTTCTTGACAAAAAGTGCTGCACCATCCGCGGCTTGCGAACTGGCGGGGGCTGCTAGCAGGGCCAGGCCGATCGCCAGCATGAGTGCAGCGGATTTGACATCAGGCATCATGCCGTCAAACATAGCGCGATCCATCGCGCCCATGGTGTTATCTCCCTACTACAGGTGCAAGAATCTAGGCGGCCGAAACCTGCCGGACCTTGCGGCCGTGGAGGCCCTGTTCGAGATAGACCAGGCAGGCGCAGCGCAGCAGAGACGCGAAGTTCTGGACGTCACCATTGATCTCCATCGCCTCGTCGTAAAGTTGCGACAGGAATTTGCCGACCGTCAGATTCTGGCCGAGCGCGATTTCCTCGATGATCTCCCAGAAACGCGCCTCCAACCGGACGCTGGTCGGAAACCCGGACAGCCGGACCGAGCGCGTTTCGTAGGCATAGCGGCCAGGATTCTGACCGGCAAAAATGCGGCACATGCGGGCCTCCCCATCAGGTTTTCCTCAGGCCCCGAGGAAAGCACGAATTCCGCGGGTGACCAAGTCCGCGGCCGCCAAACGATACGGCTCACCCCGCGGGCGGGCGAGCCGTATCGCACTGCTCATATTGCCTGTAGCGGCCGGGGACTCAGCCCTTGGCCAGCATGCCGGCGAGTTTCTCCGACACATAGCCGAAGCCATTGCCAATGATCAGCGACACCACCACGATCGCAGCGGCCTTGATGACCGCCCCGGGCGAAGCCAAAGCCACGCTGCTCAACAGACAGAAAGCCGCCGTCGAGGCGTAGCCATAGACCCCGGCCGGTATTGTCGAGAGCAGCGGCAGATGCGCGCCGAGCACCAGGATCACCACCGAGATGCCGACGATGACCGAGATCATCGGAACGCCGGCACCCATGGCGCCGATTACGATCAGCGCCAACGAGGCCATGATCGCGCCCCAGATGTGGTTGACGGCCGAGTTCTTGAAACCCGCCTCCTTGCCGCCCGAGTGATAAAAGCTGCCCCAGCCGATGAACAGCGCCCAGACCTGAAGTCCAAGCGTGGTGCCGAGGCACAGATAGGTTGCGACCGCCGCCAGAGCGCCGATCACGATAGCCAGTGCCGTATAGATATGCATGGTTCCCTCCCCTTCGTTTTGTTCTGATTTTACTCGAATTTTGACTGCACTTATCCTGCCGATGATCCTTTCTGATTGATGGTTTCAGGAACCGCGCCCGTAGCCTCGGGTAGCGTCGCGCATGAGGGTCAGGATATGCTCCTGATCGGGCGTCGTATGGCGCGCGCGCGCCTGCGCGACACCGCCGCTGATTGCGGTCAGCGGAATATCGGGATTGCCGTGCTCGGCGACCATGGCCATGGCCCAGCGCGAGAACACGCGGGTTGGAGCAATGCCCTCCTCGCGCAGTTCCACCGTATCGTGGCGCGGATCGGCGGCGATCTTGGCAAAGAGGGCGCGCACCGCGGTTTTTTCGCCTTCGAGTGTCTGCGCGAACCAGTTGTCGTAGATCAGCAAGGCGCCGGTAATGCCGCTTTCGGCGTTGCGAGCCCGTGCAACGCGCAGGATACGGCCCAGTTCGGCCTGGAATTCCGCCACTGGAATGAGACTGTGGCTGCGGTAGATCAGGCGGAACACCTCGGTGGGCAAGACCCCTTTGTCCAGGTTGGCGGCGGTCTCGGCATGAGTCATGGCATGTCTCCGGATGTCTTGTGGATCGCCGCTGGTTGTTGGCTGGTAGGTCTCACAGCAGTTCGGCGCCACCGCCAAGTGCGGGACCGGCCGTCGGGTCGTAGTCGTCGGGCTTCTTGGCGATCAGCGTCTGCGTGGTGAGGATCAGGCCCGCCACGGAGGCGGCATTGCGCACCGCGCTGTAGGCGACCTTCACCGGATCGATGATCCCCGCCGCCATCATGTCGACGGAAGCGCCGTTGCGGGCATCAAGCCCGTGGCCATTGCGGCCCGCTGCCGCCTTGCTCACCTCGGCCGCGCCATTGAGGCCGGCATTGGCGGCGATGTAGAACAGAGGCTTGCCGAGGGCGCGCTGCAAAAGCTCGGCCCCCTGCCTGGCGCTGCCCTTCATGCCGGCGATCATGCCGTCAAGTTGCGGGGCGGCCTTGAGGAGCGCCAGGCCGCCGCCCGGTACGACGCCCTCCTCGATTGCGGCGCGGGTGGCGTTGATCGAATCCTCGATCAACTGGGTGCGGCGCTTCTGTTCGACCGGTGTGGCGCCGCCGGCCAGGATCATGGCGGTGCCGCCCGAGAGCTTGGCGATGCGCTCCTGGAATTTGTCGCGCTCGATATTTTCGGGTGCGGCATCATATTGGCGCATGACCTGCTCGCGCCGTGCCAAGACTTTCTTGGGGTCGCCGTTGCCTGCCGTGATCAGGGTCTTGGACGACGAAATGCGCACCTGGCGCGCCGTGCCGAGATCATGCAGTTCGGCCTTTTCGAGTCTGCCGCCCAGGTCGGCCGAGATCACCTTGCCGCCCGTCGTGATGGCGATGTCTTCCAGCATGGCCTTGCGCCAATGGCCAAATTCCGGCGGATGAATGGCGGCGACCTTGAAGTTCGACGCCTCGCGCCTGGCTAACAGATGCATGATTACCGGGGGTGCGACTTCCTCGGCGATGACCAGCAGGGGGCGGCCGCTCTTTTCGATCAGCGACAGCACGCCGCCAAGCTGGTCGACGGAGACGATCTTGTGATCGGTCATCAGAATGAAGGGGTTGTCGAGCACCACCTGCATCTTCTCGACGTCGGTCACCATGTGATGGGAAAGATAGCCGCGCTCGAAGGCCATGCCTTCCACAACCTCAAGCGTGGTCTCGACGGTGTTGCCGAATTCGACGGCGACGATGCCATGATTGCCGGCGCGCTCGAAGGCTTCCGCCACCATGTTCCCGAGGCTCACATCATTGGCGGCGATCCGGGCGACGGCGCGCAGGCCGTCCTTGCCGTTGACGGCGGTGGCCGAACGCTTCAGCACGGCGATGGTTTCGATGACCGCAAGCTCAAGACCCTCGACCAGTTCGACCGGGTTGGCGCCGGCGGCCAGGCACTTGAGGCCGTCCTGGACCAGCTCGTCGGCCAGCACCGTGGCCGTCGTGGTGCCATCGCCCGCCACTTCGTTGGTCTGTTTCGAGACCTCGCGCAGCACCTGGGCGCCCATGTTCTCGAAGGGACATTCGAGTTCGATCTCGCTCGCAATGCTGACGCCGTCACGCGACACGATGGGCGTGCCTTGCGGCCGGTCCATGATGGCGTTCATGCCCTTGGGGCCAAGCGTGCCACGCACCGCCCTGGCGAGTTTGGCAACGCCCCGGCCCAGCGCTTCGCGTGCGGCTTCATCATGCAACATTATTTTCGGCATCGAAATTCCTCACAAGTTGATACGGCGTCCCTTCTCCCAAAGGGAGAAGGAGGGGCCCATTGCGGAACGCAATGGGAGGATGAGGGGACACGGAGTTCAATCAACTGGCGCCTGTGTCCCCTCACCTTCCCAAGCTATGGTTGGGCCCCTTCCTCTCCCTTTGGGAGAGGAGAAGCCCTTGGCGGCAAGGGCGTTTCCAGATCGAAACGCACCGCCAGAAGCCCACGGCACAGCGCGCTGTTGAATTCGGCGTTGACACCGATCCGCCTGAGGCCGGTGACATAGGCTTGCAGGCTATCGCCCCTGAGGTGCCCGCCCTCCGCGGTGATGAAGGCGGCAATTTCCGCCCGCACCGGACCCACGACGGCGCGGCGTTCGAAATAGCGGCGGCGCAGCTTGCCGCCATCCTCGTTCAGCGTCAGCCGCTCCAACTCGCCGATCGTCATCGCGGCGATGGCGTCCGGAGACATATTCGCGGCGGTCAGATGATTGATCAAAGCCACCTGACGGCGCTGGAAGGCCTTGACGAGAAAGGTCTGGCGCAATTCCTCAAGGCTCCCGCCGGCTTCGGCACCGAAGGTCTCCTGGAAGCTCAGGCCCTGGGCCAGGCCAGCGTTGATCTTTTCGGCATACATGTGTTCGCCGAGCACGACGCTGACGCTCCTGACCCAGTCGAGCGCGCTTACCGCCTGGCGCATGTCGTCGGCCATCAGGAAGGAAAAATTGGCGGCACACCAATAGGTCGGAAGCCGGAAGGCGATGTGGACGCGGTCCTCCGCATCCACATCGGCACTGGTGACGAAATTCAATTCGGTCACCGATTCATCAAGCTCCGGATCGGTCACGCCCGCAAGACAGGCCCAGACCTGGGCCTGCTTGCCGTTCCATCCCGCGGCGCGCTCCTCCATGGGCGTCACCGCGGCGCGTGAACGGCTTCGAGCAGATGCGCGTAGCCGCCGCCAGCCTTGATCTTCTTCTTCTGGGCCTCGACATCGATGCCATAAAGCTTGGCGGCATTGAGGCCGAGGATCTTGGTCTTGTTTTCGAGCGTCAGCGCCGTGCCGGTCTCCTTGCTGACGTTGTCGGGTAGTTCGAAAGCCATGAACTTGTCGATCAGCCACTTGGGCGTCCAGATGCCATAGTCGCTGCCGTAGAGAATCTTGTCCGGCCCGATCCAGAACAGCAGCTCCGAGATGATGTGGGCGAAATACTCTGGGCGCGAATGGATGAAAGGCAGTGCCACGGCGAGGCCGGCGTAGACGTTGGTTTCCTGGGTGGCGATCCAGCAGAAATCGTCAAGCCGCGGCAACCCGCAATGCTCGATGATAAAGTTCAGGTCCTGGAAATCGGTCGCGGCATCGTCGACGTCCTTGACATCGAAAGCATCGCGGTTGAGCGGCAGGATGGTGGGGCCCTTGTGGACGTGCAGGTTCTTGATGCCGAGCTTCTGCGCCGCTTCGAGAAACTTGTAGGACTCCTTGTCGGTGAGCTTGTAACCTCTGGACTCGCCTTTCCATTCGGCGGTGTAGATCTTGGCGCCCTTGATTTTGTACTTCTCCACCATCTCGTGCATGTGCTCGAGACCCTTGGTGCCGTCGCGCGGATCAAACGCGGTGTTGAGAATGAAGCGGTCGGGATGGGCCTTCTTCATTGCCGAACTGCGCTCGGTGGTGTTGAAGCCAATCTTGTAGAAATCGGTGAGATAAGTTGGCTGCAGGATGGCCATGTCGTCGTAGCCGGTCACGAACAAGTCGTTGTACATGTCCTCGGCGCTGTATTTTTCAAACTTGTCTTTTGGCCAGCGCTCCTCGGCGGGGCTGAGGCCATTGTGGTAAGCGTAAAAGCACTCGATGAACTGCTTGCCGTGGATATTCTTCTGGTTGGCGGGGCTGCCGTCCCAGAAATGCGTGTGTCCGTCGATGACGAAGATTTCCTCGCCCTTGGCTGTCCTGTACATGGCGTTTCTCCTGCTCCCGTGCTCCCGGGCTGATTGTATCGGAAGTCATTGCCGCCGCGGCCGGCTTAGGAATCGGCGATCCCAGTTCCGGCCGCGGAGTCGATTATTGCAGACTTTAGACGATGTATTTCATCATTTCGTCCATGTCGCCAAACAAAATGACGGTATTGTCGTCGGTCATGACCATGCGGCCATAATGCGTCGAGGTTGAAATCTCGAACAGATGCGGGGTCATCGGGCGGCCCAGCTCCTCTGAAATTTCATCCATCTTGAAGACCATCTGTCCACTGCCGTCGATACGGATCATCGCCGGCATGTAAGTGACCGAGGTGTTCTTGTGGCGCGCCATGACGTCGGCGATGGCGCGGGCTTCGACGCTGTCGTTCATGGTGACCCCGCATTGGTGCGAAATCGTGTCCTCGAAGGTGATGTCCTTCATCGCCTTGAAGATGTTGTCGTGATGTTCTTGCATCATATTATGACTCCTGAAATCTTGAGTTTTGGCCGATCGATCGGGTTGTTACTTGAGGCTGGCGGGCACCGTCAGGCCGAGCTCCGTGGCAATGCCCTTGATGCGGTTCTTGGCATTGGCCAAGGCATCGGCGAAACTGGCGACCTTGACGCGCGGCTGCGACCAGATCGGCTGCAACTGGTTGGCGGCGTCGAGCGCCAGTTTGGCATGGGTGTTGAGCCAGCCGTTGAACAAGCCGATGTTGTGCGCGCCATGTTCCGGGTCGGTTCCGAGAATGTAGAACAGCTCCACCGTGTTGGCGAGGTTGCGCTCATAATCAGATTCCGCCGCGGACACCACCGCGGGGGTAATAAAATCGTTCTGGGCCGCGGCCGCCTGCATCAGGAAGCCCGCCCGGAACAACTCGCCCACCAAGGGCTCGAACACCGCGTTGATGGAGAAATACTGTTCGAGATAGTCGCTCGAGCCCATGATCGATTCGATCGACTTGCGGGTGCCCTGCCAAATCGGATCCTCAAGCCAATGCTGCTTGCCCGCCGCGGCGTCGAAGCCGGGCAAGTCGAGGGCGATCTCGCTCAGATAGAGTGTCAAGTCCTGGGCAAAGCGCAGCTTGTAGGACGAGTTGGTGAGGATGGCGCTGTTGACCATCTGGGTATAGCCGTAACGCTGGGCCTGCATGGTCGAGGTCCCAAGTCCGAACTCGGCGTGCTTGTAGGCGCCGAGATGATTCTGCAGGATCTTCACCCAGGCCGCGTCGAAGCGGGCAGGAGCGCCGGATTTGCGGCCGTTTTCGATGGTGCTTTGCACCATGCCGCAAATGGTCGACTGGCGCATGTAATGCGTCTTCTCCCACTCCTGGTCGACGGCGCGGAACTTGTGCCAGTTGGAGC
The DNA here is from genome assembly GCA_031430715.1 of Hyphomicrobiales bacterium. GTDB lineage: Bacteria > Pseudomonadota > Alphaproteobacteria > Rhizobiales > Aestuariivirgaceae > Aestuariivirga. The sequence continues at coordinate 7,451 of JANPCA010000550.1, forward strand.
TCTTGGCCGCCGTCCAGTCCTTGGAGTAGGTCGGCGTGCCATCGGCAAAGGAAATGATCCAATCCTGCAGCAGATAGCGTTCCGGATCGGGCTGAACGTCAACCGTCATGTCCTCGTAGTGGCTGGCCTTGCGGCCCTTGGGCTCGAAGTAGTTGTATTTGCGGCTGTCCGAGCCCGGAAATACCGGTCCGGCTGCGCCGGTCTTCACCGGTGTGGCGGCCTTGGCTGCTTGTGTGCTCATCAGATCCTCCCTGGAGTTTCAAGTTCTGTGCGATGGCTGTCCTTGCGCCGTCATCGCGTTGCCGGCGTAAACTTGTCGAAATAGATGTGCTCGGGCTCGACGCCCGCCATCTGCAGAACCGGCAGCATGGCGTCGATCATCGGGGTCGGCCCGCAGGCATAGGCGTCGATCTTGCCCGGCAGCTTTTCGGCGCCCAAGTGGCGCTTCACCACCTCATGGACGAAGCCGGTCTCGCCGTCCCATTGGTCGGCATCGGTGGCGTTCGACAGGGCCGGGATGAACTTGAAATCGGCGAGCCTGGCGGCGATGTCGCGCAGTTCATCGAGATAGAACAAATCGGCCCTGGCGCGGGCGCCGTAGAAAAACCGGATAGGGCGCTGTTCGCCGCTGGCGATATGGTCCGACAGGATCGACCACAGGGGCGACATGCCGGAGCCGCCGCCGATCAGCAGCATGGGCCCAGGCCTTCCTTCGCGCCGGAAACAGGTGCCGTAGGGGCCCTTGGCACTGACGGTGTCGCCAGCTTTCAGTTCGCCGTCGAGCAGCGAGGAAAAGGCGCCATTGGGATATTTCTTGATGATGAAGCGTAAGGCTTGGCCTTCGCCCGGGGGATTAGCCATGGAGAAGGCCCGGGTGATCGAGCGGTCCGGCAGGGTCAGGTCGACATATTGGCCGGCCCAAAATTTCAGCGGCTTCTCGATCTCGATTTCGAGGAGGCGGATGTCATGGGTGAGAGCACTCATCTTCACGATGCGCCCGGCGAAGTCCTTGACGGCGATCGAGCGGCTCAGCAGGTCTTCATCATAGTTGAGAAGCTCAACGCTGATGTCGCTGTAGGCATGGGTGCGGCAGAGCAGAATATGGCTGTTTTCGCTCTCATAGTCCGGCAGCGCGAAGGTCGAATATTTCAGGAGCTCGATATCGCCATCGATCAATTTCGACTTGCAGCTGCCGCATTGGCCTTCCTTGCAGCCATGCATCAGCGAAATGCCTTGCCGGAAGGCGGCGTCGAGGACGGTTTCCCCCTCCTCCACTTCCATTTCGATGCCAACAGGCTCGAAACGGACCTTATGAACCTGCACTTGCGGCATCGGCGTGGCTTCCAATCCTGAATGAAGGGCGCGGTTTCCCGGCAGGGCGGGAGGCCCTGTTAACCGGGGGCCGCCATGGCGGCCCCCGCAGCACATTGTCAGGTCAGTTGCAGGGGTTGATCTTGAAACCCTTGCGGTACTCTACCGCCGCTGCTTCCTTCTCCGCCGCGCTCAAGGCCCGGAACCCGCGTAAGGGGCTGCCAAGCACGTGGCCACGGACGTGATCGAGGGTCCACATGTCCTTGGCTTCGAAGCGTAAGTGCGGTTGGGCAACCATGGTCTTGCCGTCGTTGCGGACAAAGCCTAAGTCCTTGATCGCATCGGCGATATCCCAGCCGTGGTAGCAGTCTTCCCACTCGCGGCGTCCGCTGAAGCGGCCCATCGCCGGGGTGGCGCGGCCTTCGTACTCGGCGGCAAAAGCCACCTTGTGCGTCCAGCGGCAGCCTTCCGAGCAATAGGTGTAGGTCTTGCCGTCGACTTCATCGTAGCAGAAGTCCTCGCGGATCAGGCAAGGCACCATGCAGCTCCAGCAGCGGTGCGGGTAAGCATAACCCACGTCGCCGTTGAAGAGAATCTGGGTCTCGCCCGGAACGCTCAGTTTCTCATGCCATTTCCAGAAGTCGCCGAATTCGGCATACCAGCCCGGATACTTGTGCTCGAACCACTCGAAGTCCTTCTCCTTCTGCGACTCGATGCGCCAGAAGTTCACCGACCAGCCGACCGTGAAGAATTGCGCGGTCTTGTGGACATAGTTCTTCTTGACGATGCGGTCCCAGGCGGCGGCGACGTCGTCGTGATGGATCTTGATGCCGTACTTCTCGAGCGGCAGCATGTAGGTGCGATAATAGTCCTCGTAGATCCAGCGATGCCAGAGTTCGGCGTAGGACTCCTTGCTCTTGTCGCGGTTGGTGGTGCCGTATTCAATGAAGGTGCCGATGGCGGCATCGACGATCGCGTGGTTCTGCCAGAAGGCGTATTTCAGATCGCGCTCGAGCAGCTGGTGGTTCGACGGATCGTTGATCATCGCCATCAGCATCGAGTGGCCATTGCCGATGTGCCGCGATTCATCCGACTGCACCGACAGGAACACCGTCGGCAGGGCATAGTCGCCGTTGCGGGCGGCTTCCGACGGCATGGCGACGAACAGCGTGTTGGTGAACGCGGTTTCAGCGACGATGGTCAGATAGATGCTGGCGGCGGTGATGGCGTCACCGGTCAGGAAGCCCTCGGCGAACTGACGGCCGATGGTGGTGGCGTAGCACTTGCCGAAGGCCGCTTCGGTGATGTCGAAGCCGGCCGGATCGATGTAGTTCTCCATGTACCACTTCTTCAGGTTCATCTGAATGGTGGAGTGACGGAACTCGTCGACCATCTGCATGGTGAAGCCGGTACGCAGCTCCTCGCCGGGCGTAAGCCTTGCAACCATGGCCATCGAGCGGGCCGCCGAGATTTCCGGGAACGGAATGATCGCCAGGAACAGCTTCATCCATTCGATCCAGCGCGGCTCGACATTGCGGAACATGTCGCCACGAAGCGCAGCATCGAGCGCACCATAGACGCGGTTGTCTTTTTCTTCCTGCATCGGGAAGTACGACCGCAGAACCTGTTTCATCGGGTCGCGCGGCGTCTTCGTGATCTTGTAGTCGGTCGGGAAGGTCATCGCTTCTTGAACGTAGCTGGGGGTCCAGCCGAGATCGGCAACACGGCTCGCGGCTTCGGCGATGGTGATGCCTTTCTGGGCCGTGATCTTATTTAGCGTCAAACTTGC
>JANPCA010000551.1:0-4825 GCA_031430715.1 Hyphomicrobiales bacterium
CTTCTTCATCGCCAAGACCCTGCTGGAGCGTTCGGGTGCGGCCGTGTCGTTGGCCAACCGTCCGGCGCCGGACCATGGCGCGGTGGTCCATATCGTCTGGCCGCGCCCGCAGATTGATCTCGGCAAGGGCTAACCACGTATCCCTCAGTGGTTGAACCCCGCGCCGCCAGGGTCTACACAGCGGAATGGAACGAGACGATAAGCTGCACAGATGACAACTCTACCCTTGCCCGCCGACAAGACGCTGCTGCTCGTCGACGACGACAAGCCCTTCGTCACCAGACTGGCCCGCGCCATGGAAATCCGCGGCTTCGAGGTGTTTACCGCCGAATCGGTGGCCGAAGGCGTGGCCCAGGTCAGGAGGGCCGCACCGTCCTACGCGGTGGTGGACCTGCGCTTGGGGGACGGCAATGGCCTCGATGTCATCGAGGCCCTGCATCAGGCCAGGTCCGATGCCCGCGCCGTCGTCCTCACCGGCTATGGCAACATTGCGACCGCGGTGACGGCGGTGAAGCTGGGCGCCATCGACTATCTGGCCAAACCCGCCGATGCCGACGCCGTCTATGGGGCACTGGTGGGCGACAATGACAACCGCGCCGCATTGCCCGACAATCCCATGTCGGCCGACCGGGTGCGCTGGGAACACATTCAGCGCGTCTATGAACTGTGCAGCCGCAATGTCTCGGAGACGGCGCGGCGCCTCAACATGCACCGCCGCACCCTACAGCGCATCCTCGCCAAGCGCGCGCCCAAATAGGCTGTTTACTCCTCCTTAACCATGGCGCCGCGTGAATGTGAACGGCGGCACGGCGATTGCATCTTCCCGGTTGCAGCCAATTCAAATGCGGAAGGTGTGTCATGCCGTTCAAGTCAGATCTCAGCGTCTATCACAGCCAGTTGCAGCGCGACGGCTATATCCTGCTCAAGGACATCGTCTCGGAGCGCTTCATGGCGGCGCTCCAGGACTTTCTCGAGCGCTCGCGCTCGGGTGCAGTCGCCGAATACGGCACCTGGCGCATTGGGGGAAAGAAGCATCAGTTCCTCTTCGACTTTCCGTCGAGCGCGATGGCCAAGGAATTCCGCGCTGGCATCGCCGCCCTGACCGGGCTTCGCGCCGAAACCTTCACCATCTCGGAACGCCACCTGAAACAATATGAGGGCGATGCGCCCGATTACCCGGCGCCCCACAAGGACCGCGGCGCTTCGAAATATTCGATCGGCCTGCCGATCCACTTAGGGCCAGAGACCAGCGTCTGCGTGTTCCCCACGCTCGACCGCACGCCCAACGGGGCCGAGCGCGCCGTGTTCATGACCGAGCAGGATCACCCGGGCCTCGAAGGCATCTATCATTCGCCCGATGCCTTGCCGCTCAATGAGGAATTGGGCGACATGGTGGTCTTCCTCGGCTCCAGCATCTATCACGAGCGCATCCGTCCGCGCGGCACGGCGGTGCTTTATATCAAAGTTAACGACGAAGGCTTCGATCCGCTGGGCGAGAATATTTATGCTCCAGCCAAGGTGCTGGAAATGGCGTGAGAGGCGTCTGAGCCGTTCCAATTGACCGTCACCCCGGCGAAGGCCGGGGTACAGACTTCACCGTCCTCGCCCGTCGTAAGCTGGATTCCGGCCTTCGCCGGAAAGACGGACTTTTGGAATATTGAACCTCTGCTTCGTCATCCTACACCTCCATCACCGGATCATACAACCCATGCAGCCTCAGGGCCGCGGCGCGGGCGAAGGCCAGCGTCATGGCTTTCCGCCTCGAGGCGTGCAGCGTGAAGGCTTCGGTCTGGCGGACGATCTCGGCGCCGTAGCTGTCGGCAATGATCAACCCGGCCTCGCCCGGCATGATGTCCGGATCCATGCTGGCCGGTATGGCAAAGAACAGCCGATCGCAGTAGTCACCATAGTCCGGCCACTTGCCGTCACTGCGGAAATCGGCCAGCGAGGACTTGATCTCGACGATCCAGATGTGGCCCTGGCCATTGATGGCGATGACGTCGGCCCGCCTTCCGGTGGCCAGCGTGAACTCGGGAAGTGCCGCAAACCCCGCCTGGCGCAACAGACGGCACACGCCGCGCTGCACCATCAGGGCGGTTTCCGACTGGCGTCCGTCGGGCTTCAATTGCAGGACCACGATTGCCCCTTGTTGCGTTCGGCAAATTGCTCCTAATCTCTTGTCCACAAACGATGCGCCGGTCAACGGACGCCTAAGGGGGAAGAGGATGCAGGCGCTGCTGGCCATCAGCCGGGCTATCGATGCCTTGAGCAGGAAGACCGCACTGGCCGCCACCTGGCTCGTCTTGCTGGCCGCAATCGTCAGCGCCCTCAATGCCCTGTTCCGCTACAGTATCAGTTCGATCATCTGGCTGGACGCCAAGCTGCGGGTGTTCGGTGGCGGGCTTGGCTTCCTGTTCGACCTCTACCGCAACAATTCGAACTCGATGCGCGATCTGCAGCTCATCATGTTTGCGGGCATGGTGATGCTCGGTGCCTCATGGACCTTGAAGACCAACGAGCATGTGCGCGTCGACCTCGTCTATGGATCGGTCTCCTACCGCAAGCGCGATTGGATCGACTTGACCGGCGGCGTGTTGTTCCTGGTGCCCATGTGCCTGGTGCTGATCTATTTCAGCTGGCCGTGGTTCCTCGAATCCTGGACCGGCAACGAGATGTCGGCCAACGCCGGCGGCATGCCGCGCTGGCCCTTCAAGATCTTCCTGCCGCTGGGCTTTTCTCTGCTGCTGCTGCAGGGCCTGTCCGAAATCATCAAGTGCGTGGCGTCGCTCACCAGCAATTACCAGCGCGAGCACCACTCTGAGAAGCCGGTGCAATGATCGATTTCGTCACCCACAACATGGCGCCGCTGATGTTCTTAGGCCTGGTGCTGTTCATGCTCTACGGCTACCCGGCGGCGTTCTCGCTGGGTGCCGTCGGCCTGCTGTTCGGGATCATCGGCATTGAACTGGGGCTGATCCATCCGGGGTTTCTCGGCAACATCATCTACCAGCTGGAATCGGTGCTCGGCAACGACCTGCTGCTGGCCATTCCGTTCTTCACGTTGATGGGCACCATTCTTGAACGCTGCGGGCTGGCCGAGGATCTCCTCGAAGGCTTCGGCCAATTGTTCGGAGGGGTTCGCGGCGGGCTCTCCTATGCGGTGATCCTGGTGGGCGCGGTGCTGGGGGCGATTACCGGCACGGTCGCCGCTTCGGTCATCGCCATGGGCCTCATCTCCCTGCCGATCATGCTGAAATATGGCTACAACGTGCGCCACGCGACCGGCGTCGTGGCGGCGTCCGGCACCATCACCCAACTCATTCCGCCGTCGCTCGTGCTCGTCATTCTGGCCGACCAGCTCGGCAAGCCGGTTGGCGAAATGTACAAGGGCGCCATGGGGGCCAGCGCCGTGCAGGTGCTGCTGTTCATGATCTGGGTGCTGATCCTGAGTTTCGTCAGGCCAGGTTACGTGCCAGCCTTGCCGCCCGAGGCCCGCACGCTCAAGGGCTGGGCATTGGCCAAGCGCTGCATCCGCGGCATGATTCCCTCGCTGGCGCTCATCTTCATCGTGCTCGGTACCATCTTCATGGGGCTGGCCACGGCGACCGAGGCCGGCGCCATGGGTGTCATCGGCGCCTTCGTACTCGCCTGGTTCAACCGCACGCTGACCTGGAACCTGACCTGGCAGGGCATGCAGACAACGATGCGCATCACCGCCATGGTGGTGTTCATCCTGATCGGCGCCCGGGTCTTCAGCCTCGTCTTTCAGGGGGTGGGCGGCAAGGAGTGGATCGAGGGCATGCTCACCTCGCTGCCCGGCGGTGTCGTGGGCTTCCTGATCGTCGTCAATCTCTTCGTGTTCGTGATCGCCTTCTTTCTCGACTTCTTCGAGATCGCCTTCATCATCGTGCCGCTGCTGGCGCCGGCCGCCGAGGCGCTGGGTATCAACCTGATCTGGTTCGGCGTGCTCTTGGGCGCCAACATGCAGACCAGCTTCATGCACCCGCCCTTCGGCTTCGCGCTATTCTACTTGCGAGGTATAGCGCCGCCATCGGTCAAGAGCGGCGACATCTACTGGGGCGCCATTCCCTGGCTGATCCTGCAGCTTGTGCTGGTGGCTATCCTCATTGCCTTCCCCGGCCTGGTCACGGCCTTCCTCGATGCCGATACCGTGGTCGATCCGAATATCGAGATTATCGTGCCCGGAAATGACGGCGGCACCGATTTGATGGCGCCTCCGGTCATCGACCTGAACTAGCCGCCGTCCATCGATCCGTAGAGGCATTCCGGCGATCGGTTTTGATTCACCCCGGTTTTCGTTTGTTGCGGCCGCGGCCATGATGGCGTTCGGTCGATTTCACGAGTCATCTTCATGATGATGATGGCTCCAGCGTGGAAAATGAAGACTGAAATGAAACTTCGTCTTGCGTTCGTAACACTTGCGGCACTTACAACCTTCATCGGCCTCGGCGGGGTCGCACAAGCGAAAATCTACGCCTCCGGGCCACTCTACGCTGCAGGTGGTCCCGTTGGAGGGCAGTTCGTTTGCCGTATCTTCAATGCCGGCTCGACAAGTGCAACCATCACCTCACGCCAGATCTTTACTAATACTAACGTTTCCATGGCGCTTACGTCCGACACATGCACCGTGGCGCTGGGGTCGACCCAATATTGCGCTTTCATCACGACGATCGTTGGTAATCTCGCTCATTCCTGCCGGTTAAATGCTGTGGGTAGCGGCCTTGTTATCAGGGGCACCGCTCAGGTCCAGTCCGGCCCTACCGTCCTGAATACTACTCCCATGCAGTAGCGATCTGCCGATCTG
>JANPCA010000552.1:0-5528 GCA_031430715.1 Hyphomicrobiales bacterium
GGACGAGCAGGAGGCCGACGCCGCCCGCCGCCGCGTGGACGAGAACCACGTCTCCCGGTTTGACACGATAGACGTCATGGAGCAGGAAGCTCGCGGTTGTGCCTTTCAGGAGCGACGCCGCGGCCAGTTCGTCGCTCAGGAAGTCCGGCACATGGACCAGAAAATCTGGCTTCATCACCCGGAGATCCATATAGGCGCCGGGTGGTGCCGCGGCATGGGCCACGCGGCCGCCGGCGGTGAAGCCATCGATGCCGGGGCCGATGCTTTCAATGCCACCGGCCGCCTCCATGCCCGGAATACCGGGCGGAGCGACGAGATCGAAATAGCCGGTGCGGGTATAGACGCCGACGGAGTTCACGCCGATGAAGCGCTGCCGGATGCGGACTTCATTTTGCCGGGGTCTAGCGACCTCGATAGACTCACAGTGCAGAACCTCGGGGCCGCAATGTGAGCGCATGACGATGGCCTTGGCGGTATCGCCGCCGCCGGCCTTCAGCGTATTTACATGTTCGGGCACCACGCGGACCGGGGACGCTTTGCCCTGGCCCCGCAATGCCTTCTTTATGGCGCGGAAGCCAGCCTCAAAAATCTCTTCGGCGAAAAGTTTTTCAAGCACCGCTTGGCGGGACTTAGGCGCCGTAAATCTTGACCGCCATTCCCAGAACGTCTGGCCGCCATCGGTGATAGGCAAGAGCCGCACCGACGCGACATAACCCATCAGCGGCAACGGCGCTTCCAGGATGCAGTAATCGAACCGCCATTCCCGATCCGACAGCGACAGAAGCTGCTCGCGGATGCGGGATCCGTCCGCCAGGCGGAAATCCCTGACGGCCCCCACCATGCCGGCCGGTGCGCCGTCTTCAATTCGACTCTGCTTGACGGCTGGATGCCCCGGAACCCCGAGAAGCCATTGAACAACGAGTAGTTCTGGTTCACGAAATAGTAGAATGCCTTGGCCATCGCCAGGGTGATCATGATCGTGTAGATGCCCGAGGTGCGCACCGAGATGAGGCCGATCAGCGATGCCGCAAAGGCGGCCAGCAGAATGGCGAAGGGTGCGGCAATCCACCAGGGCCAGCCGGAGCCCATGATGCCGACACTGTTGGCACCGCAGATGGCAACTCCGTAACCGGCGATGCCTGCGACCGTGAGCTGGGCCAGGCTGACCATGCCGCCATAACCGGCCAGCACCATCAGCGGCATGCCGATCATCCCGCGGATGCGGCCTCCAGCATGTCGAGAGCTTCTTCATTGGCAAAGGAGGCGTGGAAGATGTTCTGGATGCCATGGCGGATGCACTGTTTCACCGAGCCCCACGAGCGCGCATGGGCCGAGAGAACCTTGTTGCGGCACCTGGCCTCCTGCGCGGCCATGGCCACTTCTTCCTCCGGCATGGGCGTTTCCCCGGCCCCCATGCCGGTGATCGATTCGCCCGACAGATTGAGTTTGATGGCGTCGACGCCGTATTTGATCAGTGTGCGGACGGCGCGGCGGATTTCCTCGGGCCCCGAAACGGCGATGCCGAGATTGAGCCCTTCGTGGGGAATATGCGACGGGGCGGAGTCGCCCAGGCCGCCGGCGGTGGTGATCTCAGGCCCGGCGGCCAGATAGCGGGGGCCGGGGAAGCGGCCCTGATTGATGAATTTCTTGGCGACCACATCGAGGCGGGGTTTGGCCGCCGCGCCACCGCGGCCGGCGGTAAATCCCGCATCCAGCACCAGCTTGGCCATTTCCATGGTGACCAGCATGTGCTCCTCGATTTCCATCATCTGAATGGGATCGATGCCCGGCGCATTGTTCCAGGAGAGATGCAGGTGGCCGTCGATCATGCCCGGCATCAGCGTGGCGCCCATGCCGTCGATCACGGATTGCCCGCCCGCCATCGGCCCGGATGAGGAGAAGCGCGAGCCGCCCATGGTGATGCTCTTGATGCGGTTGCCCTGGACCTGCAACTCGCCCGAATAGGGATATTCGCCGGTGCCCTCGTGGATGCGCACATTATGGACAAGCGTGACGGCTATTCCTACGCCGTCAACTTCGGCCTTGAGGTGCATGGTGGCAACGGCCGTCACGCGGCCTGCTCCTGCCATTGGTTTTCCAGAGTGCCGTATTGGCGTTCAGGCGCAGTTCGCCGTTGATCCAGCAGCGCACATGGGTGTCGGCGAGATCGATCTCATCGCGCGTCACGGCCCAGGGTCCCATGGGTCCGAAGGTATCCTGGGACTTTCCGATCAGCCATTGGCTGTGCTTGCCCTCCAGATACCGCGCCGTTACGTCATTGATGATGGTGTAACCCCAGACGTGGTCCAGTGCCGCTTGTTTGGAAATGCCCCGGCCACCCTTGCCGATGATGACCGCAAGCTCCGCTTCATAGTCGATGGCCGCCGATATTGTCTTGCTGAAATAGACCGGTGCGCGGTGGGCGACCACGCATTCCCGGACTTTGGAAAAGATGATCGGATGGCGCGGAACGGCACCCTGTGCCGCGCGCGAATCCGAGCCAGGCGGTTTCGAGAAGCTCGACGCTGAGTTTCATGTCCGCATTTTCGCCGCGGCCCGGAACGGGTTGTTGTTCAGCTTGCATGCCATCCCGCGGCTGATCCGCAATCAGCCCGCCTGGATTGAAATGAAGCGGCGGCGCTATTCCGAAGCGCGGCGGCGGAGTTATTGCAGCGATCATGAAGCCATTCTGCAGGCCTTGTTTGCCCGCGATGCGGAACGGGCCGCCGAAGCGATGAAAACGCATCTGCTCAATGTTCACCGCAACCTCTTTGGCGATGTGAAGCCCTATTGAGCCGCGGCGCCCCGGTTTCGGTTAATCTTGAAACGAAACCCAAGTTTCGGCGATCGCCATGATGGCGGCGTTGATGGGGCCCGAGGGTAATCGCGGAATGACGGAAGCGTCGGCAATGGAGAGACCGCGGCAACCGTTGACGGCGAGATTTTCATCAACCACCGCATCGCTATCGCGGCCCATGCGGCAGGTGCCGGCGGGGTGATGGTGGGTCGAAGCGGCCCGTGAAATGAAAGAATCGAGATCGGCTTCGGGTCCAGGCAACAGTTCCGCGCCACGCCATTCGCCGAAGGCCGGAGCCGCGGCGACGGCGCGGGCGGCCTGCAAGGCCTTGCGGGCCATTTCGCGATCATAGGCGGTTTCCAAGTAGTGCGGATCGATGCGCGGAGGATCGCCGTATCCGGGGCCCGTCACCGCGATGGAACCGCGGCTGGTGGGGTGGGTCACACCGCTGAGGATCGTAAAGGCGCTGCCATGGGATGGTGCCATGAAGGCCTCGCTCACCACGGGTGCGACGGCGCAGGCCAGAACGATGCCGGGCGCTCCGGAAACGCGGGTGATGTCATCGCCGTGCAGATACATGAGCGATTCCGAATGCTGCAGGCGGGACGGTGGTACCGGTTTCCGGGCGGAATAGACATTGCCAAGGATCAGGAGATGGTCCTGCAGATTGCGGCCAACTTCCGGCCGTTCGAAACGGCAGGGGATTGAGGCCGCCGCGAGGACGGCGGGATCGCCGATGCCGGAGCGCATAAGCAGCAAGGGCGTTGCAACTGCTCCGGCGCAGAGTACGATGCGATCCGCCGCGATCATGCGGCTTTCACCCTGTTCGACGGCGATGATTCCAGCGGCGCGCGGGCCATCGAAGGCAATCCGGTGAACGCCGTGATGCAGGAGCAACGACAGGTTGGGCCGGGCCAGAACGTGGGGCGGAAGGTAAGCATCGGCACTTGTGAAGCGCCGCCCGTTGCGGATGGTGAGCGTGTTGGCGGCGGTTCCCGCAAGCTCCGCACCGTTATGATTCCCAAGGCGCGGCACGCCGAGGCTTTCGCCCGCCGCCATGAAGGCGCGGGCCACGGGACTGACCTCGGCATCTGGCTGCAGCAGCGAGAGGCGCGCCTCGCTGCGGATAAAACCCGGCAAGAGTCCGGCATAGGACCAGCGTGGCCCTCCCGCCGCCGCCCAACTCTCAAAGTCATCGGGATGGCCGCGCACATGGGCCATGGCATTGATGCAGGACGAGCCGCCAAGAATCCGCCCGCGCGGCCAATCATGCACCCGGTTGGCCGTGAACGGCTGCGGCACGGTCCTGTAGGCCCAGTCATAACCGCGGCCTTGAAGGACCGGCCATTTCAAGGGATCGGCGACGTCCGGATCGATGACGGGTCCGCCGGCCTCGATCAGGCCGACGCGGCGTGCGCCATCCTCGCTCATGCGGCTGGCGACTACCGCGCCGGCCGTGCCGGCACCAATCACCAGGACATCATAGTGTTCGGTCAGCGGCAGGCTCCCTTGATCAGCATTGGGCACTCAAGCCGCGGCGAGCCCGGCATTCGAGCGCTCCACGATGCGCTTTTGCACCAGCAGCAGATGGGCGCGCATTGCGGATTCCGCTGCCTCCGGATCACGGGTGGAAATGGCCTCGGCGATGCGCCGGTGTTCGGCATCGCGCTCGGCGATGCGCTTCGTGCAGGTGGCGGGCGCAATGCCGACGACCCTGAGGCGCGCATCGACGCCGATCTTGCGCAGCATGATGAAAAGCTCCTTGGCCAGTTGATTGCGCGATGCCGTGGCGACCGCCAGATGGAAATTGATATCGGCGGTTTCGGGTTTGGCATTGGCGGGCGTGGTGGCCCATTGGGTGATGGCGCCAATTTCGAAGGTCGAGGCCCTTAAGGAGGCGAAGCGTGCGAAGCCCGGTTCCAGCATCAGACGGAGTTCAATCACTTCGAGCGGATTGGTGACCCGGACCAGTTCGTCGCTGTAACGGGGATGGACGGAGGGTTCGCCGCGCTTAGGCCGCGCCGGGGCGATGTCGCCCGCTGCGCGCAGTTCGCTCAAGGCCCGCCGCAATTGATGGCGCTTGACGTTCAACCGGCTGGCGAGGTCGCGCTCGGATGGCAGCCTCTTTCCCGCCTCCTGCAACTGGCGCACGGCGGCGATAATGTCGGAAAGACCGGGGGCCGTCAGCATGTCCTGGTTCGCCAAAGTCTGGTTCCTTCGGTTCACGTTACCCAACCATACTATCCAAGAATGGTTTGGTTGACAATAATGGTTGACCTTGGACAGGCATGAATGTCAACTTCCGCGGAGTTCCGCTGGCGGGAAGAACGAGGGTGAAGCATGGCCGATGGACAGGTTTACGACTATGTCATCGCCGGCGCCGGTTCGGCGGGCTGCGTGCTGGCCAACCGGCTGACGGAGGACGGCCGGACTCGTGTCTTGCTTCTCGAAGCCGGCGGCTGGGACCGCGACCCGATGATCCATATTCCACTGGGTTGGGGCAAGATCCTGGTCGAGCGGCGCCACGACTGGATGTATTTCTGCGAGCCCGAGGCGAATGCCGGCGGCCGCAAGGTTGCCCGCGCCAATGAGCGCTTCGGCGAGGTCTCGCTGACCAAGATCGCCTTCGCCTGGGGCCGCGGGGCCGCGGCCAGATCCCAATTACTTTGGCGGCCACGCGTCGACGATCGGCGCAAACTCGACCCGATCGCCAGCGATGCGCACCACCTTG
>JANPCA010000553.1:0-2859 GCA_031430715.1 Hyphomicrobiales bacterium
GCCCTCAATGTCCCATTTCCGTCAGTCCGTCGAGCAGGCCGCGCCACTCGGCGGAGAGACTGTCCTTCAAGCTTCGGCGGGCCCGCGCCAGCAGCGATTCCACCGCCTCGATGCTCACCTCCATCACGGCGGCGGCTTCGATATTGGTCAGGCCCTCGAAATAGACGAGCGCCAGCGCCAGGCGTTGGCGCTCCGGCAGGGCGGCGATGCGGGCATCGACCAGCCTGGCAGCCTCGCTGCGGTCGAGCGGCGCATCGGGCCTGGCCGCCGGATCGGGCAACTCCGGTTCGGCGTCGAGACCGCCGTGCTTGGGCTTGCGGCTGCGGTCGATAACGGCATTGGACGCCACCCGCATCAGCCAGCCTTTGAGCGCCCCGGCCTCGCGCACCTGGGCGGGGTTCTGCCAAAGCTTGACGAAGGCCTCCTGGGCGATGTCCTCGCTGTCGGCATGGCCACCCGTCATGCGCCACACCAGCCGGTAGACCGGTTGATGATAGCGGTTGACGAGCTCCGCGAAGGCCGCGGGCTGGCGCTGGGCGGCGGCCTGCAACAGGCTGCCGTCCGGCATCCGCCGGTAAGCCGAAGCGGCCTCCACCCTGCTGGCCTCGCGGGTCAATCGCTGGTCCGTACTTTCGCGTCAGTTGACACTGTCTCCCGTAGCGGGTTTGCGCAGTTTGGCAACCCGGAAGTTCTTTGCCTCATCGAGCGTCACGCCGCCGTCGCTGTCGGCATCCGCGGTCTCGATCAGCGAGGTGATGAAGCGGTCAAGCTCGGCCTTGCTGACCGTGCCGTTGGCGTCGGCATCCATCATCTTCAGTATATGTTTCCGGCGGCTCTCCAGCGCCTTTTGCAGGGCGGCGTCGATCTCGGCGGTGGTCACTTCGCCGTTCTTGTCGGCGTCGATCTTGAGAAACCGCTTCTCCGCCTTGGGCTGGATTTCGGCCAGCGTGATCTTGCCATCGGAATTGCCATCGAGCTTGGCGAAGACCTTGGCGCTGCGCGGCAGATAGGGCTCCATGGCCAGGGCCATGCCGCCCAAGGCCAGGGTGCCCAGTGCCGCCGCCACAAACATCATCGGTTTCTTCATCGGGTTTCCTCCTTGGGGTTTCCTGCTGATCAGGACGAAAGCCCCGCACGGAATCCGTCGCGGAAAATCAGCCGGGCGAACCGATGAGTAAATCGAAGATCGCCGCTACCCGCGACTGGGTATCGGCCAGGAGCGATTCGGCACTGGCGATGTCGGGACAAGCGGCGGCATTGGCGGCCAGTTGGTTCAAGGCCGGCAAAGCCTTGGTGGGATCATAGGGTCCATCGACGCAAAGGCGCAGCACCTGGGTGAGGCGGTGATAGAGTTCGCCCGCCTGACGCAATTCCGCCGCTAGCGCCGGATCGAGGCGGCCCGCCGCCGCCAGATTGGCCAGTGCTGCCAGCGTGTTGGTGTCGAGAACCCCCGGGTCCGCGGGCGCGTGGATCAGTTGCAGGGTCTGGGCGATGAATTCCAGTTCCACCAGCCCGCCACGAACGCGCTTGATATCCCAAAGCCCGGTATTCGCCTGCTCCTTCAACATCAGTTTGCGCATGTCGAGGACATCGGCGCGCGTTGCGGCGGCCTCACGCGGGGTAGCCAGCGCCGCGGCGGTGGCGGTGTTCAGGTCTTCGATCAAACTTGCGTCTCCGCAGACGGGCCAGGCCCAGGTCAACGCCCGCTTTTCCCAGGTCCAGGCCGAATCCATATGGTAGGACTTGAAGCTGGAAAAGCTTGTGGCGACGGGACCCTTGTTGCCAGAGGGGCGCAAGCGCATGTCAACCTCGTAAAGCACGCCCTCGGTGGTGGGTGCCGAGACCGCCGTGATCAGCCGCTGCGTGGCCCTGGCATAATACTGGCCGAGGCTGGCGGGCTTCGGGCCCTCCGACATCTCGACGCCCGGCCCGGCGTCATAGACGAAGATCAGGTCGAGATCGGAGCCCGCCGTCATTTCGCGGCCGCCGAGCTTGCCCATGGCGATGACAGCACTGCGCCCGCCCGGCATCTTGCCATGGCGGCGCGCCACGTCCTCCATCACCGCCCCATGGAGACGCGACAGCAGCAGGCCCGCCAGTTCCGAGAAGGCCGTCCCGGCGTCGACCGCACTCACCGTTTCGGACAGCACACGCACGCCGATGCGGAAGGCCAGTTCCTTGCCGATGATGCGGGCGCGGTCGGCCACCTCGTCGAAGGGTGTTCCCGGCGGCATGGTGGCGGCGATATGCGCACCCATTCCGGCTTCCGTCGGCATGGCGCCGAAGAAGCCCGGATCGAGCACGGCATCCAAGACCTTAGGCCTGCGGCTCAATTGTTCGGCAAGGCGTGGCGCCGAGCCGAGAATGGTGGCCAGCAGGTCGAGCAGATTCGGGTTGGCTTTGAGCAGCGAGAATAATTGCACGCCCGCCGGAAGCCCGCTCAGGAAACGGTCGAAGGCGAGGAAGGCCAGGTCGGCATCGCCCATGGCGGCGAGCGCGCCCAGAAGTTTCGGCATCAGTTCGGTGAGCAATTCGCGGGCCCTGGCGCTGCGGGTCGCGGCATAGCGGCCAAAATGCCAGCCGCGAATCGTCGCCGAGACTTCGCTCGCCGATTTGAAACCCATGCGGGTCAGCGTTTCCAGCGTTTCGGGATCGTCCTCGCCGCCGGTGAACACCAGGCTTCCCGTGTCGGTGCCAAGCTCGGAGGCTTCCTCGAAAAGTTTCGAATAATGGCCCTGCACGCATTCGAGTGTTGCGCGGATTTTGGCGTCGAATTCTCCCGGGTCCGCGAAACCCGAAAACCGGGACAGGCTTTCAAAGGCGAAATCATCCGTGGGCAGATTATGGGTCTGCTCGTCG
>JANPCA010000554.1:0-3308 GCA_031430715.1 Hyphomicrobiales bacterium
ATTGTCCAATCGCGCCGAATACAAGAATTCTTGATTCATCCCGCCAATGGCTGCCGGCTGTGTATCATACAGCGAAAGCTCAAAATCGGCAATTTGTGTGACATTTATGCCCAGTTGCCGTGCGATGCGCTCCATCAATGCCGGATCATGAGCCGGCGGTGGTCCTGACAAATTTATAAATTGCCAGAGCCTGCGCGGGCGTGAAGCAACCCGTTAAGATTTTAGCGAACCGCCCGTTACGATCAGAAACCGTTAAAAAACGAGGTTACCGACGTGAATTTGACCTCCATTGCCGCGGCCACATAGATGAAGGCCGGAACCAGGGCCAGGAACATGGCAACGGCAATGACGCTATATTCTACCGCTACGGCACCGGATTCGCATTCCCGGAAGCGCCGGACCACGTCCATCATGGCATACCCTTTCAATACAATTTAATTGAACCCATTAGGTATCTACAATCTCTGATATGTCCAAGAGATTAACAATTGGTAAAAGCCGGGCCGGGCTGCGGCGCCGCTGCGTATTGCGGACATGGGTGGAAACACCCAAGTTGTTGAAATTCGCAGAACAGGTATCATTATGCCGAAGACGACACGACGGGCATTCCTCACCGGTCTTGCGGGACTTGTGCCGCTGGCCATGGTGCCAGGTCCGGTGCTGGCACAGGAAGATGCGCCACCGGTGCTGACCGTTGCCAAGCGGACACTCGATGTCAAAGGAAGAGCGGCCACGGTCTTCGGCCTCACCGGTCCCGATGGCAAGCCTGGCCTCAATCTGCTGCTGGGCGAGCGCTTCCGGGCCCGCCTGGTCAATGGCAGCGATGAGGTGACGCTGATCCACTGGCATGGGTTGACGCCGCCCGTGGAGCAGGATGGGGTTCCCGTGCTGTCGCAGGCGCCGCTGCTACCCGGCCAATCCTTCGACTATGATTTCGCCAGCCGCCGGGCCGGCACGTTCTGGATGCACTCCCATGTGGGCCTGCAGGAGCAGCGCATGCTGGCCGCACCCTTGATCGTGCGCGAGACGCAAGCGCCGCTGTTCGACACCCAGGAGCATGTGGTGCTGCTGCATGATTTCACCTTCCGCGACCCGGTCGAAATCCTCGCCGAGCTGCGGAGCGGCGGTGGCGGCCATGCCGGGCATGGCATGGGCGTAATGCTGAACGACATCGTCTACGATGCCTATCTCGCCAATGACCGCACACTCGACGATCCGGAAATCGTCGGCGTGGAACAGGAGGCGCAAATCCGGCTGCGCATCATCAATGGTGCCGCGGCCAGCAATATGTGGATCGATTTGGGCGCTCTCGAAGGCGAGTTGATCGCCGTCGACGGCAATGCCATTCATCCGGTGAAGGGCTCGCTGTTTCCGCTGGCGGTCGCCCAGCGCGCCGATGTGCGCTTGCGCATTCCGGCGGGCGGCGGCGCCTATCCCGTTCTATTCCGTCCAGAAGGTGTGGCGCGGCGCACCGGCATCGTTCTGGCCACGCCCGGCGCCGCGGTAGCCAGGATCGCGGAGGAGGGTTCCGTGGCGCCGGCCCTCGATCTCTCCCAGGAATTGATTTACCGCGCCGTGGCGAGGTTGCCCCAGGAGCCGGTGACGCGCACCGAGGTGCTGATGATGATGGGCGGCGAGGAGGGCTATGGCTGGAGCCTCAACGGCCGCTCCGGCATGCACGATACGCTGTTCACGGTGCGCCAGGGCGAGCGCATGTCGATCATCATGCACAACATGACCGCCATGGCGCATCCGATGCATCTGCACGGCCATTATTTCAAGGTGACGGCCATCGGCAGCCAAGCCGTGGACGGGGCGCTGCGCGACGTGGTGCTGGTGCCGCCGGGCGAGACGGTGACCGTGACGTTCGATGCCGACAATCCCGGCACCTGGGCGTTTCACTGCCACCACGCCTATCACATGAACTCCGGCATGATGGGCGCGCTGGCTTATTCGAATGCGGCGTGAGGCTCTGGCCAGACTTGAAATGTACGTGTAAATGACGTACATTGCCTTTAGGAGACTTGATCATGACCCAGCCAACCTCGCGGACAGCCCGCATCGAAGCGCGAATCGCACCCGAGGCTCTGAAGACGGTCAAGCGCGCGGCCGAATTGCAAGGCCGTAGCGTCAGCGACTTCGTTGTTGCTGCCGCGCAAGAGGCCGCCAACCGTACCATCGAGGAGGCACACATCATTCGCCTCTCGGCCGCCGATCAGCGCATTTTCCTGGATGCGATTCTCAATCCCCCCGCCCCAGCGCCCGCCTTGCTGCGTGCGGCCAGGGCCTATGAGGCCATGGTCAAGGCTGCGGAGTGACAGCGGGTTTCCGCATCGAAGCGCTCAACTCGACCCATGACCGCAAGCATTTTTCATGTGGTGTTGAGCGGCTCGACACTTATTTCCGGGAACAGGCCACGCAGGATGTCAAACGCCGGGTGAGCAATTGCTTTGCAGCTTGTGGCAGCGCCGGAGCGGTGGCTGGTTATTACACTTTCGCAGCCACCAGCTTTCCCCTCATGGAACTCTCCGATGCGGAGAAGAAACGCCTGCCGCGTTACCCTTTGCTGCCTGCCGGTCTGATTGGCCGCCTGGCGGTCGATCTCAAGTTTCAAGGCCAGCGGTTGGGCGGTGCTCTCATCATGGATGCGGCGGCGCGGGCCGCACGCGCCGCGCCGGCGATTTTCGCGCTGATCGTCGATGCCAAGGACCAGCGAGCCATTGGCTTCTACGAACATCTTGGCTTCCAGCGCTTCACCAGCAGGCCGGCGTCACTGTATTTGCCAATTGCGACGGCATTGAAGGCAGCGGACAGCGCCGGTTGACATTGGTAATTGGTTCGCCGTACCGCAATCTCATGCCAAAGTACACTGACTCTGACCGGTTCCCCCTTGCCCGTCACCCCGGCGAAGGCCGGGGCCTAGCTTCTTGACGGTCAGACGCCGCCGGACAATCATGAAACATGGACAGGATTGAGAAACAGCCAGCCATTTACATCATGGCGAATCGCTATCGCGGCACACTCTATGTTGGCGTAACTTCAGCGCTGTATCTACGCGTTTGCGGCCACAAGAACGAACAATTTGATGGTTTCACCAAGCAGCACGGCGTCAAGACCTTGGTTTGGTATGCGCATTTCGCGACGATGGAAGAAGCGATCAGGGGCGAGAAATTGCTCAAGAAATGGCACCGGGACTGGAAGTTTCGCATCATTGAAGAGATGAATCCCGATTGGGCCGATCTTCATGATCAAATCGATGCCAATATCGCATTCGCTTCAGCTTGGCCCCGGCCTTCGCCGGGGTGACG
>JANPCA010000555.1:0-1544 GCA_031430715.1 Hyphomicrobiales bacterium
GATCCAGCGCCCGAGCCCCAGAAGATTATAGGGAGTCGGCGACAGGAAGGTGATCGGCTTCTGGTTCTGCCGGAAGAAAGCGTAAATGTCGGTGAGACTGTTCAGTTTGCGCGATGTCTTGCCCTTGGCCATGCCGTTTGCCCTCCCGAACGCTTGATGCGTCTCTGAGAGCCGACTGTAGGACAGAAGGGACGGAAAAGAAAAGACGCTTTCGAGGGGGCTAGCGCACGTTTTCGGTGAGTTGCGAACGGTCGAGGAGTTTCACGAACTCCAGTGCAATGCCGAATTCCAGATACCGCACCACCCGGCCGCGCATCTTGCCCAGCAGCACGTAAGTACCGAGGCTCGGCATGACCTCGACTTTGATCGCCGCGCCCGACAGCGAAATGTCCACGACCTCGCAATTATACTCGCGGCCATCGGACATGGTGATCTGGGATTGTTTTTCCTTGGGCTCGAAGCGGGTGTGGCGGCGGTCCTCGGCGCTCTGGCCGTGTTCCTTCTGGAGCAGCCACTTGAGCCTGGTCTCGAAACGGTCGCGGCGCGCACCGGTCAGCGCGAAGGTGACATTGAAGCCACCATCGATGGGCAGGCCCGAGGTCGCCTCAATGCGCCCCACTTCCTCGAGATAGGCCACCAGCGGCAGGCCGGACGGCACGGCTTGTGCGGTGAGGAAGGTGGCGCCATCAAGGGAAATTGCCTGCACCTGGCAAGGGTGCTCGCTCATGTCCGGCAGCATGAAGCGCCCAAACAAGGTCTGCTGGACCGGACCGGAAGACGGATCTCCCAGTGGTGCAAAAGCTTGTGCGTTGGCGTTCACGCGGCAGTCTCCTCCATGACTGGAGGAAAGACTATACCGGACGCCGTAAAGTTTGTGTTAAGGACCGGTTGCTGTCCTTAATTCTCGGCGCGCCCGCCGGCAATGACGCGGAAATTGCGCAAGGCCAGCGTTTCGGGCTTTTCCAGGGGGTTGCCCGTGGCCAGATTCTCAGTCCAGATGGAACGCGCGGCGGCAAGTTCAAAGCTGACAAGGCGGCCATAGTCCAGGGTGGCGATGTCGCGGAAGGGGAACAGACCGCCGAAAATATGGATGGAGCGGCCGTCGGCGGCGGTCAGCGGAAAGCCCACGAGTTCGGCGCCGATCACTTGGCTGCGGTCGGTCTCCAGCCTGAAGCGCAGGACGCAGGGCTGGCGGGCCTCGATGGTGGTGCCGAGAAAGCGGCCGATGGTGTCGCTCTCGAAACCGTCCCAGCCGTCGAGCATGGCGCCTCCGGTCAGCTCACGGCGGTAGAGTTCGCAGACGGCCGTGCCGGCGAGACGCCAGCGGAATATGCCGCTGCGGGCCGCGTATTCGCCGATGAACAGGAAGGGCACGAGATCACGCACCTGCGCGAGGTCGAGGCCGTTGCGGTGGGGGGCCGGCCTTTCGGCGCGCATCTTTTCCCAGAAGCGGAACAGCGTGCGGCTCGACGGATGCAGGATGTGGGTTTCGTCCTGGCTTGCAAAAAGATCGCCGTTAACCGACATGTTTCATTCCTCGCTGG
>JANPCA010000556.1:0-2915 GCA_031430715.1 Hyphomicrobiales bacterium
GTTGGCGGCGCTCCCGGGCTCGCAGGGCACCAGGCCGTCGGTGCGGCAGGACCGGCACTCGCCGCAGCGCGGCAGGAACGTCATCACCACCCGCTGTCCCACCGTGAGGCCGGCCTCGGCACCCGCCTCCTCGACGATGCCGGCCGCCTCGTGACCGAGGAGCATCGGTGTCGGGCGGGGCCGGTTGCCGTCGAAGCCAAACCCATGGCCGCGCGCCGCTCCGGAGTCTGCGATATAGAGTTCGGACTCGTCGGGCGAAAAGGCCAGCCCGTTGGGCCGGTCGAAATCATCCGCCACCACCGACAATTGGCCCGTTGCGGGATCGAAGCGATACACCTGGTTGTTGCCGATCTCGCTCTCGGCGCGGATGCCTTCGTGATCGGACAGGATGCCGTAGGGCGGATCCGTGAACCAGATGCTGCCGTCGGATTTTACCACGACGTCATTGGGCGAATTGAGCCGCTTGCCGTTCCAGTGGCTGACCAGAACTTCATAGCGCCCATCGAGGTTAGTCCGGCTCACGCAGCGCCCGCCGTGCTCGCAGGAAATCATGTTGCCGTCCAGGTCGCGCGTATGGCCATTGCTGCGCTGCGACGGCTGGCGGAATGTCGACAGCCCGGAAACCGGCGACCAGCGCATCATGCGGTTGTTGGGAATATCCGAAAAGCGCAACTCGTTGAACTCGCCGAACCAGACGGGGCCTTCCGCCCAGATGAATCCGCTGGCAAGTTTGGTGAGGGCGGCACCGGCGGGAAAGAAATCGAGGAAGCGTGGGCTGTCGGCGGCGAGGCATTGGGCGTGATAGGTCATTACTTTCTCCGTAAATTTCCCTCCCCCTCTTGGGGAGGGATTAAGGGTGGGGGGGTGGTTGCCAGTTTGACTCGCGGACCCCAACCCCTCCCCACAAGGGGGAGGGGCTATTTGAGTAACGTCGGAATTCTCGTCGCGGGTGGTGTGTTGCGGCTGCGTTGGCACTTCACCACGCCGTCGATCACCACCATGCCGATGCCGGGGAGATCGCCGAGCTGGATGCTGTCAAGTAAGTTATCACCGGCCGAATGCTGTGCTCTGTCCATGAACACGAAATCGGCGGAACGGCCCACTTCGATCAAGCCGCAGTCGAGCTTGCGCATCCGCGCCGTGTTGCCGGTGGCGAGACAGATGGCCAGTTCGGCGGGCAGATCGCCAAGTGCCGACAGCATCGACACCATGCGCGCGATGCCGAGCGGCTGCACGCCGGAACCCGCCGGCGCATCGGTGCCGAGGATGACGCGGCTCAACTCGTTCATCTCGCGGGCCAGCCGCAGCGTGTAAAGGGCGGCGCGCTCGTTGCCGTTATGGACGATTTCGAGGCCGCGCTTGCAGCCCTCGCAGATGCAGCGGATTTGGGCGTCGGGCAGCGCCGTGTGCCCGCCGTTGATGTGGCCCACCACATCCGTGTCGGCCTCGAGCACCACGTCCTTGTCGATGAGGCCGGACCCCGGAATGGAGGGCCCGCCCGTGTGAATGGTGCTCTGGATGCCGTATTTCCGCGCCCAGGCCACCATGCGCCTGGCCGTCGGCCCGTCCTTCACGCCGCCCAGCCCCACTTCGCCCAGCAGCGTGACACCGGCCTCCGCCAGATCCTTGAAATCCTGCTCAACCATCTCGGGCTCGATGCACGGCGCACCGGCGTGGACCTTGACGCCGCTCGGCCTGAAATTGGCGAATTGCCGCTGCGCCGAAATCGCCAAAGCTTTCAAACCAACAACATCGCGCGGGCGGCCCGGCGTATGCACTTCGCCCGCCGAAATCATGGTGGTGACGCCGCCATTCAAGTTGGAATCGATCCAGCCCATCTGGTTCTGCCGCGGCGTCCAATCGCCAGCGACGGGGTGAACATGGCTGTCGATCAAGCCCGGCGTCAGCGCCGTGCCGTTGGCGTCGATGATCGACGTGGCATGTTCCTGGTCGATGTCCTTCGACCGGCCGATGGCGGTGATGCGGCCATTCTCGGCGAGAATGGTGTCGGCATCGAGGATCGGATTTTCCATGGCGCCCGACAGCATCAAGCCGATGTTGCGGATCACCAGTTTCTGGGCACCTGAACCAAGCGCTGTCGCATCGTGGGCCATGTCATCTCCTATCGGTGAACGCCGATGTAGCGTTCGAGTGGCAAAGGATCGGCGATCAGCTCGGCCACCGGCGCCTCGTGCCGGATTTCGCCCATCTCCATCAGCAGAATGCGGTCGCAGGCCTTGAGGGCCGATTTCACCCGCTGCTCCACCAGCAGCACGGCGACGCCATTCTGCTTCAACTCCAAGAGCGTGTCGAGCATCCGGTCGATGATTTCGGGAACGAGGCCCTCGCTCGGCTCGTCGAGCAGCAGGAGCTTGGGCTCGGTGCAAAGCGCCCGCGCCATGGCCAGCATCTGCTGCTCGCCGCCGCTCAACGTGGCGGCCCGCTGCTTGAACCGGTCGCGTAGGCGCGGCAGCAAGTTCAGCACCCGGTCGAGCACCTCGCGCCCGCTGTCTTTCAGCGCCAGGCCCATGCGCAGATTGTCTTCGACACTCATGTCGTTGAAAAGGCGCCGGCCCTGCGGAACATAGGCCACTCCAAACCGCGGGATATCGTGGGCGGCCAGCGCTTGGGCCTCTCTGCCGTCAATCGCGATATGGCCGGACGATGGCCGCAGCAGCCCCATGATGCAACGGATCACCGTCGTCTTGCCGGCCCCATTGCGTCCCATCAGGCCGACAATCTCGCCGGAGTTCACCGTGAAATTCACATCGCGCAGCACCGGCACGGCGCCATATTTCGCATCGATGTTGGAAAGCTTCAGCATCACTGCCCCAGATAGGCCCGTTGCACGGCGGGATGCTGTTCGATCTCGACCGGACTTCCTTCGGCAATGATGCGGCCCTGATCCATCACCG
>JANPCA010000557.1:0-10190 GCA_031430715.1 Hyphomicrobiales bacterium
CGGCGGCGCCTTCATCGCCAACCATTTCGGCACCAAGATTGGCGAGGCGGGCGAAGAGAATTCCGATGTCGTCGTCCAATCCTTCGATCTGGACGAGATCGCGGAGTACCGCAGGATGTGGGGCATCTTCCGCACGCGCCGGCCAGATATCTATGGGTCGCTCTGCGACAACCGCGTACCCGAAAACCTTATGGACCCCACCCGCCCATGATGATGAAGTCTTTCATCCGGTCGACATGAGATGGCAACAGGATTTGTTTTCCACGAACTCTATATGTGGCACAACACTTGGAACTGGGCCCAGATCTTCCCGCCGGGTCTGACGATCCAGCCTGGTGAGCATGCCGAAAATCCCGAAACCAAGCGGCGATTTCGCAATCTGCTGGAAGTTTCCGGGCTTCTTGATCACCTCGTTCCCTTGAAGGCCCGGCCGGCAACCGAGGACGAAATCGCCCGCTTTCACACCCGTGACTACATTGACCGTATTAAGACCTTAAGTGCGGCCAACGGTGGCGATGCCAGCCAGCTTTCGCCTTTCGGCGCCGGCAGTTTTGAGATTGCCCAACTTTCGGCCGGGGGCACGATGGCGGCCTGCGATGCGGTGCTCACCGGAAAAGTCAGGAACGCCTATGCTCTCGTCCGTCCGTGCGGCCATCACGCCCTCGCCGATGCCGGCCTCGGATTCTGCCTCTTCGCCAATGTGGTGCTCGCCATCATGCACGCGCGGCACGTTCATCAGGTTGGACGGATCGCCACGGTCGATTGGGATGTCCACCACGGCAACGGCACGCAGGCGGCCTTCTATTCCGATCCGTCGACGCTCACCATCTCCCTCCACCAGGACAATCTCTTTCCACCCGATTCGGGCGGACTTGCCGAAACCGGAGAAGGTCGCGGACGTGGCTACAATATCAATATTCCCCTGCCGCCTGGATGCGGCAACGGCGCCTATGAAGCGGCCTTCAAGCGTGTCGTTATCCCGGCACTGCACCGTTTCAAACCAGAACTCATCGTGGTTCCGTCCGGCTTCGATGCCTCGGGAGTCGACCCCCTCGGACGGATGATGGTGAGTTCCGATGGCTACCGGATCATGACCCGCATGCTGCTCGAAGCGGCGGATGAACTCTGCGGCGGGCGGCTGGTCATGTCCCACGAGGGTGGATATTCCGCCATGTATGTGCCCTATTGCGGGCTGGCTGTCATCGAGGAGTTGACGGGTATCAAGACGCCGGTGGAAGACCCCTGGGCACCGCTCATGGCAAAGTGGGGCGGACAGCAAATGGCACCCCATCAGGAGCGAGCCATCGCGGCGGCGGAGGCACTGGTCGCGGATATCCGATGATATCTGCTGAGGCACCGGGGTGCTGCGCCCGGGGCTTCCAGACAATCATGGCGCAGTACAAAGGGAGGTTGGACATGGACAAGAAACTTTCGGCACCGAACATCATACCGAGCCGGCGCAAATTCCTGTCGGGGGCCGCGGCCCTTGGCGGCAGCGCGGCCATGTTGGCAGCGCTCAACGATGGCGCGCGGGCGGCTGGCGACCCCATCCCGGTGGGACAGGCCGCACCGCTCACCGACTTCGCCGCCGCCGATGGCGTTGAATTCCAGAACGGCCTCACGTTTGCCTGTGAAGAGATCAACGCGCTTGGCGGTATTCTCGGACGCCCGCTCGAACCTCATTTTGAAGACACCAAGCAGATGGGCGATGCCACCAACGTGCAGGCGGTGCAGCGTCTGATCGATCGTCATTCCGCCCATGCCATCATCAACGGCTACAACATCGGGTCGGGGGCCGCGATCCAGGACGTGATCGCCGATTCCGGCATCATCTATGTGCACTACGACACGACCATGGGCCACAATAACCTCATCAAGTCCGATCCGCAGAAGTATTTCGGCTCGTTCCAGGGCGACCCCGCCGAATTCTGGTATGGCCCCGGCTTCCTCAAGTTCGTGCAGGGGCTTGAAGAGCGCGGAGAGTACAAGCGCGCCAACAACAAGATGGCGGTGATTCTGTCCGCCGGCGTCTATGCCACCAACATCGCCAACGCCATCAAGGAGAAGGCCGCGGAATTCGGCTGGGAAATCAGCCTGTTCGAAACCGTCAATGTGCCGACCTCCGAATGGGGCCCGACGCTGGCCAAGATCCGTCAGGATGCCCCTGCGGTCATCGCCGTCACCCACTTCCTGCCCGCCGATCTTGCTCAGTTCATGGTGCAGTTCGTACCGAACCCGACTCCGAGCCTCATCTACATGCAGTATGGTCCGTCGATCCCGGCCTTCCGCGACATTGGCAAGGAAGCCACAAATGGCGTGCTCTATGCCACCGTGGTCGGTGCATTGCAGGATGAGATCGGTAGCGCTTTCGAAACCCGCTACAAGGCAAAGTTCGGGGCGAATGCCGGGCACAACAGCGGCGCACAGCCCTATGACGGCGCCTATGTCTGGGCAACCGCCGCAGCCTTGGCTGGCGGCTCGGGTGAACCCGGCAATGACGCACAGAACCGCAAAGTTGCCGATCGCATGCGCACGATGATTTGGCGTGGTGTCACGGGTGTGACGCGCTTCATTCCCGATGAACAGGCCGCCTATACCTATCCGACGCAAGTCAAGGATTCATCGCTTGGCATGCCCCACCAGTTCCTGCAGGTTCAGGATCATACAAAGGGCGGCTTGCTCGTCGCCCCGGCACCCTACGACACCGCGAAGTTCGCGTTGCCTCCCTGGATCAAGGCATGACGAACCGGAAATTGTGATGATGACCGCCGCCAGCAAACCATTGCTGTCATGCAAGAACGTGAGCAAGCACTTTGGTGCCCTGGCGGCGGTCGGCAATTTGAGTTTTGACGTCCACCACGGCGACATCCTTGGCATTGGCGGCCCCAATGGCGCCGGCAAGACCACGCTTTTCGAAGTCATCTCCGGTCTCAATCCAGCGACCGCGGGTTCGGTCGTTTTTGACGGGCGTGATATCACGAGATGTGCGCCCGAGGCGGTTTGCCATGCCGGAATTGCGCGCACCTTCCAGCTCAACGCCGGCTTTGACTCGCTCAGCGTCCGCGACAATGTACGGGTCGCCGCCTATTTCGGCCGTGACAACCGGCTCCTGCCCGGCCTGCGCCTTGGGCGGGATGTGGACGATGAAACCAGCAAGGCACTCTCTGCGGTCGGCCTTTCCGGAAAGGACGCGATGCTCGCCGGAGACCTCCCGGTTCTTGACCGGAAACTGCTGATGTTGGCGGGCGCGCTGGCCACGCGGCCCAAACTCCTTCTCATGGATGAACCGGTGGGCGGTTTAAGTCCGAAGGAGATCGATCTCATGATGGATGCGGTGCGCCGCATTGCCGCCGCCGGAGTCACCATCATTCTCATCGAGCATGTGATGCGCTTCCTGGTACAACTCTCCAACCGTGTGCTCATCATGCATCATGGCGAGAAAATCTACGAAGGTCCGCCAGACGGTCTCGTCAAGGACCGCACGGTTGTCGATGTCTATCTCGGCGAGGGTGCGTCGAAACGGCTCGAAGCGATGCTTAAGGGCGGGGTGAAAACATGACGCCCTTACTGGTACTTAATGGCATCTCGGCCGGTTACGGCCATCAGGTCGTTATCCGCGATATTTCGCTAGGAATCGAAGAGGGGCAGCTCGTTGCCCTCATCGGCCCCAACGGCCATGGCAAGACCACTTTGCTTCGCACTATTTCCGGCCTGATCCGTACGCGTGGCGGGTCGATGACGTTGGCGGGCCGCCGGATCGACGGGATGCGGGCCGATGAAATCGTGGCCGAGGGCATAATCCACGTCCCGCAGGGCGATCTGCTGTTTCCGGAAATGAGCGTGTTTGAAAACCTGCGCATGGGCGCATTTCTGCCCGGCGCGGCAAGCCGGGAGAAGGACCGCCTCGAGGAAGTATTCGCACTCCTGCCGAAACTGAAAGAGCGCCGTCACCAGTTGGCAAGCACATTGTCGGGCGGTGAACGGCGCATGGTGGGCATCGGCCGGGGCCTCATGGCGGGCGGGCGCATTCTCATGCTGGATGAACCTTCGCTCGGCCTCGCGCCGATCGTGATTGACCAGATCTACGCGGTCATTCAGTCACTCCGCCAGTCGGGACGCACTATCCTGATCGTCGAGGAAAACGCCACGCGCATCGCGGAGATCGCCGACGTCTTGCACCTTCTCGACAATGGCGAATTCGCCTGGTCGGGCAGCGGCCGGGAGCTTCTGTCCCGTCCGGAACTTCTTGCGGCCTATCTGGGAGGTTGACGATGGATGTTGCGGTTCAGATCCTTGCTTCCGGCCTCACGCTTGGCGCCTTGTATGCGGTGTCGACGGTTGGTCTGGCGCTGGTTTATGGCTCCCTCAACATGCTCAACATGTCGCATGGCGCCTTGCTGGCACTGGGCGGCTATGTCTGTTACTACGCCATGACCGTGCTGGGGCTGCCGGCCATTGTGGGCGTGGCTGCGGCGATGGCCATCTGCGGGCTGGCGGGGCTGGCAATTTACCACCTCGCGGCGCGGCCCATGCTCGCCTCGCGCAATTTCGAAACTCAGATCTTCATAGCAACGATTGGCGTTGGTGCCGTGCTCGAGAACGTCATCCTCCGGATTTTCGGGCCTCAGCCGGTGGCCCAGCCGCTGCGGCTGCAAGGCGCGCTGGTGATCGGCAACGTGCACATCCCCAACCAGAACCTTCTGATCCTGGCCGTGGCGGTCGCCATGATGGCGGTCATCGCATTTCTGCTCAACCGCACGCGAATCGGCCGGGCGATCCGCGCGACCGCCCAGAACCGCGACGCCGCTCAACTCATGGGTATTCGGATTGGCCGGGTCTATGCCCAGGTTCTCGCCTTGTCGGGAGCTCTCGCAGCCCTGTCGGGCATCTTGATCAGTTCGCTTTCGAGTCTTCTGCCAAACATGGGGGGCGATCCGATGCTCAAGGCCTTCGTCATCTGCGTCGTAGCGGGACTCGGCAATGTCTACGGTGCGGTCACCGCCGCTATCGTGCTGGGCCTCCTTGAAGCCGCCATCCAATATGTCTTCGGGGTGCAGTACAGCTTCGCCATCCTGCTGGTGCTGGTGATCGCCGTACTGATCTGGCGGCCCGCAGGGTTGTTCGGCCGCGGTCAGGTGGTGCGCCTATGAACCCCGTCAAGCGCGATCTCCTCATCAGCCTTGTGCTGGTCCTGCTTCTGGCTGTGGTACCGTTGCTGATCGGCACGCGCTACATCATCACCCAAATGACGCTGTTCTTCATCTGGGCCATCGTCGTCACCCAATGGAATCTGGTGCTCGGCGTTGCCGGAATCTTTTCGCTGGCCCAGATGGCGCTGTTTGCAGTCGGTGCCTATGCAACCGCCATGCTCGGCTACTATTTTGCCATCCCAATCATGCTGGCGATGCCCGCCGCCGGCTTGGCGACAGTCCTGGTCAGCGTGGTCGTTGGCCTGGCCTGCCTGCGCCTGCGCGGTCCATACGTGGCGCTTCTGACACTCGCCATCGCCCAGGTGATCTATCTCATCGTGGTGAATGACACCGCCTGCTTCACCAACCCGCCGTCGGGCTGCCTGCCGCTGTTCGGCGGCGTACGCGGTTTTTCAAGATTTGGCGATCTTGGGTTTCGCAGCCTGCTCGGTTCGAAGTGGTATGTGGCGCACTATTACGTGGGTCTGGCCCTGGCCACGCTGGCCTTGCTGTTCTCAATCGCCATCGTCCGGGGTCCGCTGGGTCTTGCTTTCCAGGCCCTGCGCGACAATTCGGGCTACGCCATGTCGCGCGGCATCAGCAAATTCAAATACCAGCTCTGGGTATTCGGATTGTCGGCTTTCTTCACGGGACTGGCCGGCGCGTTCTATGCGGTGCAGTTCGGCGTCGTCGGGCCGATCGTATTCTCGCTCGCCGTGCTTCTCTTCCTCCTGTCGATGATTGTCGTCGGTGGCATGGGAACCATATGGGGTCCGTTTCTTGGGACCGCGGTCTTGATGCTGGCCGACGAAGGCATGCGCGAGATCGGCGACTGGCGCGACATCGGCCTTGGTCTCGTCCTCGTGCTGTTCGTCGTTCTGTTGCCAAAGGGCCTCGCCGGCTTGCGATTGACACGGGTGTCTAAGAAGCCCTGAGGCTCATGCTGACAATGGCTGCGAAGTCCAGCAGATGTTGCCGCTCTAGAATTCTCCAAAGGCCCCTCATGTGAATCCCATTCATGAATTGGGGAAGTGCTTCTCATTTGTATTGAATGGCTCCCGAATAGTAAAATCGCAACATAATTGAAGCGAACTCAGGTTCTGCACACGGAGCAAGGTCTTGATTAGCGTTCCTGCAAGTCATTCAAGATGAATGAGATTAAATCAGGGCTCGGTTCTCGCCCAGAGGCAATTGGCGCGCGTCCAGGCCGCTCCACCGATCACATTGATACTGGCCCTTCAAGAGGACGTAACTTGGCAGCAGGTCAGTCCGCCATCGAGGCGAAGGGCGTTACGAAGGTTTTTCAAACTGCCGGTCACGACCCTTTCAAGGCGCTGGACGATGTGTCAGTCAGCATCAGGGAAAACGAGTTCTTCACGCTGCTTGGCCCTTCCGGCTGCGGCAAGACCACATTGCTCCGGCTGATCGCCGGGTTCGATTATCCGACCGAGGGCGAGATCCTGCTTTACGGCCAGGACATAGCACCGCTCCCGCCTTACAAGCGGCCGGTCAACACAGTGTTTCAGAGCTACGCTCTGTTTCCGCACATGACGGTTGGCCAGAACATCGGCTTCGGCCTTGAAATGCTGGGCAAGCCGAAGGCGGAGATCGCCGCACGCGTGGGCGAGATGCTGAAGCTCGTGCAGATGGAGACCTTGCGCGACCGCAAGACCAGTCAGATTTCCGGCGGCCAGCAGCAGCGCGTGGCGCTGGCCCGCGCCTTGGCGCCGGCGCCGAAAGTTCTGCTGCTCGACGAGCCATTGTCGGCGCTCGATGCCAAGCTGCGCAAGGACATGCAGATCGAACTGAAGCGCCTGCAGCACGAAACCGGCATCACCTTTATCTTCGTCACCCACGACCAGGAAGAAGCGCTCACCATGTCGGACCGCATCGCGGTCATGTCGAAGGGCAAGATCCTTCAGGTTGGCAGTCCGCGCGATATTTATGACCGCCCGGCGGAACGTTTCGTCGCCAACTTCATCGGCGAGACGAATTTCCTGGAAGGCGAGATTCAATCGGTCAAGGCGGGCGTGGCGGCTGTCAAGTTAATGTCTGGCGCAACCATCGCCGCAGGGCTTCCAGATGGTTTCAATCCTGGCGGCAAGGTGACCGTGGTGGTGCGGCCGGAGCATGCCGGCTTGGTTCGAGGTTCGGCAGAGGCGGTCATGATGGGCACGCTTTCGAACGTCGTCTTTTTCGGCACCGACACCCACTATCACGTCAAGCTCGACGGCGGCGGGGGATTCATCGTTCGCCACCAGAACAGCCGGACCGGTGCCGCGGCATTCGAAACGGGGGCGAAGGTCGGCATTTCGTTCGAAAGCGATGCGGCCCGGGTGTTGAGGGATTGATGGTGGCGACATTATCGAGAGCGGCACTTGTCGAGGCGGAAGCCCAGCGGGCCACAAGCCGGCGCAATCGCCTGCTGTCGCTGCCGGCGCTGGCGATCGTCGGCGTTTTCGGGGTGCTGCCGCTGGTCATCATTCTCGTCTATTCGTTCCTCAAGGCCGCGCGCTTTGGCGGCGTGGAGTGGCAGTTCTCCACCGATGCCTATTTGAATTTTCTGTTCCAGCGCGACATCTTCGATGACACGCTGCAGTTCACTCCGGACTTCCTGATTATCTATTTTCGCTCGTTTGTATTTGCCCTGCTGACGACCGCAGTGTGCCTGCTGATCGGCTTTCCGGCCGCTTATTTCATGGCGACGCGTCCGCCCGCCCAGCGCAACTTGTGGGTGCTGCTGATCACCATTCCGTTCTGGTCAAACCTGCTGGTCAGGACGCTGGCAATCATGTTCATCATCCGCGATGAAGGGCTCCTCAACAACACGCTCATCGCGCTCGGTCTTATCGATAAGCCAATCACCATTCTCTACACCAATTTCGCCATTGTGCTTGGCCTCTTGTACTCGTTCCTGCCCTTCATGGTGTTGCCGCTCTACGCCAGCCTTGAGAAGTTTGACTTCCGGCTGGCCGAAGCGGGAGCCGATCTCTATGCGACGCGGCGCCAGGTTCTGTGGCGAGTCATCATCCCCATATCCATGCCGGGCATCGTGGCAGGCTGCCTGCTTGTCTTCATTCCCGCACTTGGCGCCTATGTGACGCCGCTGATCCTCGGTGGCGGCCGGCACCTGATGATCGGCGATCTCATCGCCCAGCAGTTCGGAACCGGCCGCAACTGGCCGCTCGGATCGGCGCAGGCCCTGATCCTCATGTCCGGCGTTCTGATCGCCCTCTACTTCTATGTGCGCAATACAGGCGGGAGCGTGAAGCATGGCTAGAGTGCGCCAGCCGGCCGATGCCAAGGAGCAACCGGGTTTCCGCTCCGTGGCATATATCTGCCTCGCCGTGCTTTACGCGCCGATCTTGATTCTGATGATCTTCTCGGTCAACAGCGGCAGTGTCATCACCCACTGGGAAGGCGTGAGCTTTCATTGGTACGCCAGCGCCTTTGCCAACAAGGAATTCCACAGCGCGGCTTGGAATACGCTGACGATCTCGTTGACCACGACCGTGATCTCAACGGCTGCAGCGACCCTTGCCGCCGTCGGCATGACACGTGTCAAACCCTGGCCTGGCATGCCCGCCGCATTCATGATCATCAACTTGCCGCTGATGGTGCCGGAGATCATCACGGCGGTGGCGACGCTCTCATTCTTCGCGCTGCTGGCTGGCACGCTCAATCTGAACTTCGGGATCGGCAACCTTATCCTGGCACATACCGTATTCTGCATTCCCTTCGCCTACATGCCAATCCGGGCGCGGCTCGAAGACATGGACCTGACTCTGGAGAATGCGGCGGCCGATCTCTACGCGGCGCCTTGGCAGGCGTTCCGGCGGGTGACCCTGCCTCTGCTGGCGCCCGGTATCATGTCCGGTGCGGCGTTGGCCTTCATCGTGTCCTTCGACGATTTCACCATCACCCAGCTTGTGGCGGGGCCGGGGCAGACGACGCTGCCGCTTTACATCTGGAACCAGATCCGGCGTCCGATGACGCCCGAAATCAATGCGATCTCGACCATCCTGCTGCTGGTCTCGATCGCCTTCGTAACCGTGTCATTCCTGATCGCGCGCAGGCGAAAATGAAACCGTGTTGTCAACTAAGGGGAGAAACACAATGAGAAAGTTCCTGAGCCTTGCCGTCTCGGCGTCCGCTATGCTGCTGGCCTGCGGGCACGCCATGGCCGATGGCGATCTGCACATCTACAACTGGGGCGACTACACCAGCCCCGAGCTGATCGCCAAGTTCGAAAAGGCCCACAACGTGAAGGTCACGCTCGATACCTATGACTCCAACGAAACCATGCTGTCGAAGGTGCGCGCCGGCAATTCCGGCTACGACATCGTCGTTCCTTCCGACTTCACCGTGCACATCATGATTGCCGATGGGCTGCTTGAAATGACCGAGCCGAGTGCGATGTCCAACTTCAAGAACGTCGATCCCCGCCATGTCAATGTTTATTGGGACGACGGACGCCACTACACCGTGCCCTGGGTCTTCGGCGTGACGGGTATTTCGGTCAATACCGACAAGTACAAGGGCGAAATCAACACGCTGGGCATTTTGTTCAACCCGCCGGACGAGGTGAAGGGCCAGATCAACATGCTGGACGACATCAATTCCGTCATCTCTTCGGCGGCGCGCTATCTTGGTGTGCCGCGCTGCACGAGCAACAAAGAGGATTTGAAGAAGGTCAACGACCTGCTGCAGGCCGCCAAGCCCCATTGGAAGACATTCAGCTACGATACGCTGTCCAAGATGACGGAAGGCGATGTCATCGTTTCGCAGAACTGGAACGGCTACACGTGGCGCGCCCGGCAGAAGGTTCCGGGTATCAGCTTCGCCTATCCCAAAGAGGGAATCGAAGGCTTCATGGATAACGTCGCGGTGCTCAAGGGCGCCGCCAACATCGAGAACGCCAAGCTCTTCCAGGATTTCATCATGGATCCCGAGAATGCCGCGATGATCTCAAACTTCAATCGCTACGACAACGGCATCATG
>JANPCA010000558.1:0-5670 GCA_031430715.1 Hyphomicrobiales bacterium
CTCGCGCTCATCCGCGCTCAGCTTCACCACGTACTTCTTGACGGCAATCTCTTTCCCGGACACGAATCACCTCCATCGCTGGCTTGCCGCGACAGTGATTCAGAAAAACACGTCAGATTCAATGACGTGAGCTACTAGCACATACGACAGGCGTCCGTCACCCGAAGCGCTCCTCGACCTGGCGGACAGGGAGCGGCGGGGACGGCTCAAGGTATTTCTCGGTGCCTCACCGGGTGTCGGGAAAACTTTTGCCATGTTGTCGGGCGCGCAGCGGCTGAAGGGCGAGGGCAAGGATGTCGTCATCGGCCTTGTCGAGACGCACGGGAGACCTGAAACGGCGGCGCTCCTGTCGGGGTTGGAAGTGATGCCCAGGAAATCTTCCTCACATCGTGGCCACGTTCTCCATGACTTCGACCTCGATGCCGCTCTGATCCGTAAACCGGCGTTGATTGTCATCGACGAACTGGCGCATTCCAATCCTCCCGATGCCCGACACCCCAAGCGTTACCAGGACGTGCAGGAACTGATCGATGCGGGGATTGACGTTTGGACTGCGCTCAACATCCAGCACATCGAAAGTCTTTCCGACGTTGTTTCCACGATCACCGGCATAAAGGTTCGCGAGCTTGTTCCAGATACCGTTCTCGAATTTGCCGACGACGTGGTACTCGTCGACATTACGCCGGATGAACTTATCCAGCGCCTCAAGCAGGGCAAAGTCTATCTGCCCGACAATGCACGGCGCGCGGCGGACAATTTTCTGCAGGCCGGAAATATCACCGCCCTGAGGGAACTGGCGTTGCGGCGGACGGCCCAGCGCGTCGACGACCAGATGGTCGACTATCTCCGCCAGCGTGCCATCGAAGGTCCGTGGCCCTCCGCTGAGCGGATCATGGTCTGCGTCGGTGGCGACGATATGGCGGAACAAGTGGTGCGTGCGTCCGCCCGCATGGCTACAGGCCTCAACGCATCATGGCTTGCAGTCCACATCACAAGTGTAAACCTTGTCTCAGATCCTGCACGGCTAAAGCTTGTCGATGACGCGTTGGCGCTCGCCGAGCGGCTGGGCGCCGAGATTTCGCGTCATACCTCGTCCGATCTTGCTACCGAAGTCATCCGGCTGGCGCGGCGCGAGAATATCACACAGGTGATCATCGGCAGGACCGAGCCCGGACTTCTCAAGCGGCTCGCTGGCCGGTCGTTGCCGGACGCCATTCTCAGGCAGGCGCACGGAATTGCCGTTCACGTGCTGACGCGCGAGGCCGGTGCGGCGAGGACCATACTGCGGCGGCCACGCTTCGATCGCGCTGGGCTTGTCTTAGCGCCGGTGGCGGTCGCCGCGGCGACGCTTGCCGGCTGGAGCATCAGCCATCTCGTCGAGTTGCCGAACCTGTCGATGGTCTTTCTCGCGGCTGTCCTGTTCTGCGCCGTGACCTATGGTACCTGGAGCGCGGTCACCGCATCAGTCCTGTCATTCCTGTCGTATAACTATTTCTTTATCGAGCCTCGTTTTACATTGACCGTAGCGAAGCCGCACGAGCTGCTGGCGCTGTGCATCTTCCTGCTTGTCGCTGTGTTGACAGGAAGCCTCGCTGGCCGTGTTCGTGAGCAATCTCTGGCGGCATTGGCGCGTGTCAGGCAGGTACAATCACTTCTCGACTTGTCGCGCAAACTTTCTGCGACGGTACAGCCTGACGACGTATTGTGGGTGGTGGCGACACAGGCAGCGGCAATAGTGCAGGGCCAGTCGATCATCTTGATGCGGCAGGCAGACGACCTGCAAATTGTTGCGTCGATGCCGCCCGAAGATACGCTGGGTGCCGCCGATTGGGGCGCGGCCCGATGGGCGGCAGATCACAGTGAGGCCGCAGGTTGGCGAACCGGAACCCTGCCGAATGCCACATTCCAGTTTCATCCGTTGAAAACGCCCCGGGGGGCAATCGGCGCAGTGGGGTTAAGACCCGGGGCGGCGGAATTGCCCGAGGACATGAGGCGCATGGTGGATGCCCTGATCGACCAGGCGTCCATTGCGCTGGAACGCACGCGGCTGGCTGGCGAGGCCTCGGAAGCGCGCGCCTCGGCTGAGGGCGAGAAGCTGCGCTCGGCGCTTCTGTCGTCGGTATCCCATGACTTGCGAACACCCCTGTCGTCGATCATCGGTTCGGTCACTGCGCTTCGAAAATTGGGTCGCAAGATGCCCGCCGCCGACCGGGATGACCTGCTGGTCAATATAGAAGAGGAGGCCACAAGGTTGTCCCGCTTCGTCACCAACCTGCTCGATATGACACGGCTTGAGTCAAGTGGAGTCAATGCCAGACTGGAAAACTGCGATCTCGTGGAAATCGCTGCGGCCACCCTCCGGCGCGCGCGCGAGTATCTGCCTCACCGGAAAATCACCGCCAAACTTTCGTCGGAAGCCGCTCCGGTTCTTGGTGACGCGGCCCTCATCGAGCAACTCATCTTCAACCTGATCGAAAATGCCGACAAATACTCGGACAGAGGACTGCCCGTTGGAGTATCGGTCGAATGCAAGGCTGACCATGCGCTCATCGCGGTAGAGGACGAGGGACCCGGCATTCCGCAAGCGGATTTGGAAAAGGTGTTCGAGAAATTTTATCGTATCCGGGAGGGCGATGGCCGCCCGGCCGGGACCGGGCTCGGTCTTGCGATATGCCGGGCCATCGCCTTGGTGATGGATGGCACGATTCACGCGGAAAGCCCGGTCATCGCGGGGCATGGCACGCGCTTCGTCTTCCAGTTGCCCATGGTGAACCAGCCATGAAGGCCGGCAGAATTCTAGTCGTTGACGACGAACCACAGATCATTCGGTTTCTCAAGCCGGCACTGTTGGCTGCCGACTATGACGTTATTGTCGCCATGACCGCCACCGAGGCCCTTCGGCTTGCGGCAACACTGTCGCCCGATGCTATGCTTCTTGATCTGGGGCTTCCCGACAAGGATGGAAAACAAGTGATCCGCGAAATTCGTGTTTGGTCGACAATGCCGATCATCGTGCTCTCGGCGCGGGACCGCGAGGCGGAGAAGATTGAAGCACTCGATCTCGGCGCCAATGACTATGTGAACAAGCCCTTCGGAGTAGGCGAGCTACTGGCTCGCATTCGTGCCGTCCTGCGACACAGGCAACAAGACAAACCTCCCCAGAAAATGTTTCGAATGGGCAGCATTGTAATCGATGTTGACCGACACTCAGTTGAGCGTGATGGCACCCAACTCAAGCTAACACCGAAGGAATTTGAGTTGCTCTTGCTTTTTGTCCGCCATGCAGGACGCGTTCTGACTCATCGCCATATCCTGAACGCTATCTGGGGCCCCGCCCACGTTGAGGACGTTCAGTACCTCCGTGTTCTGGTGGGGCAGTTGCGTCAAAAAATCGAAAGTAAGCCGGAAGAGCCGGGAATGATCATCACCGAGCCGGGTATCGGGTACAGGCTGAGTGATGCTGCGTAGCAATCCCTGTAGAACGGAATGATCTTCGACGGAATCGAAGGGGATTCCCGAAGCAGCGGAAGTGTGATTCAAACTGGCCACTGGGTTGGAAGTCAGCAATGATGACCAAGCCATATCCGATGGAACTGCGTCAGTGTGCGGTGCGGTTTGGGGATGCGGGCGAGAGCCGCCACGCGGTGGATGAACGCTTGGGGGTCAGCGCGTCTTGCGTGATCAAGTGGCTGGCCGGCTATCGCCAGACCGGCAGCGTGAAGCCGGGCAAGATGGGCGGCCATGCGCCGCGCAAGATTGCCGGACCGCATCGTAAATGGGTTCTCGGGCAGATCGCGAATGGCGGGGATGTTACCCATCAAGGGCTGGCCGATGGTTTGGCGGCGCGGTCATGCTTGTCGACTTCAGGCAGACCGTGCCATTACCAGCAGCACCATACGAGGAGAATTCAGCGTGGCAGCCTATTTCATCTGCACAATGGCCATTCATGATCCAGAGACCTACCGCAAATACACCGCGCTCACACCGGCAACACTGGCGCGATACGGTGGTAAGTTTCTGACGCGAGGCGACACGGTCCAGACCGTCGAGGGTCCCGCTTTCACTGAACGGCTGGTCCTCATTGAGTTTCCCGATCGGGATACAGCGCTCGCATGGTACCATGACGCTGACTATCAGAGCGCAGCCGAGTTCCGGCGCCTTGCGTCGACGGGACGAATGATCCTGCAAGCAGGGCGGGATAATATCAAAGACCCTGACCCAAAGGTGTGACCACCACTTGAACCGAATTTATCTCTGACAAATGCTTGTGCAAATTTGGCAGTCTTCGCCGCTGTCGTCGCAAAGATGGATTATCATCCATCACGTTTAGCAAGTGGCGGACCGGAGAGTGGCTTCATTGACAGAATTAATCCTGCACCATTACGCAATATCCGTATTCTCCGAACGCGTGCGGCTCGCCCTGGGCCTGAAGCGGCTGTCGTGGCGTTCGGTCTCAATCCCCCACATGATGCCGAAACCCGACCTCATGCCGCTGACCGGCGGATACCGGCGAACGCCCGTCCTGCAGATCGGCGCGGACATATACTGCGACACGCTGCTGATCCTGCGCAAGATCGATGCACTATATCCTGCGCCGACATTCTACCCAGGAGGCAGTAAAGGCCTCTCCACTGCACTCGCCTGGTGGGTGGACAAGTCGCTGTTTTGGAATGCTCTTGGCGTTCTCGCCGACACGCGGGGGTCGGGGATTCCGGACGATTTTGTGGTAGAACGCAAGGCCTTCGGTTTTCCCCTTGCGCCCGAGGATGTGAAGCCGCAACTCCATCGTCACCTTCAGCAAGGGGCAGCCCATCTTGACTGGCTTGCCGATATGCTGCCGGATGACCGGCCCTTTATCCTCGGAGACTCCGTCAGTGTCGCAGATCTTGCGGCCTATTCGACCTACTGGGTGCTGCACACGCAAGGCGGAGACGAAGCTGTGGCGCGGCTGCCCTATGAAGGTTTGCGTGCATGGGCGTCGCGCGTGGCGGCGTTGGGCCATGGAATGCCCACCCAGATGAGTGCGGAAGAAGCGCTGAAGACTGCCCGCGAAACGCGGCCCGAAATGCCTCAGGCAATTGGAGATCATGATCCTTCAGGCCTGAAGGCCGGTTCCTTCGTATCAGTGAGAGCGGATGATACGGGCCGCGACGCAGTGCGAGGCCAACTTGTGGCTGCCGATGCACAGGAGATCGTGATTCGATCGGAACACGCCAGCGTTGGTGAAATCAACATCCATTTTCCCAGGGCTGGCTTTGATGTTGCGGCGGATTAAAAGTTGCTGAGCAAGGTTCGGACGTGCAAGTGGGATCTGCCTTCAGACTCACGAGCGCGGAATCGATCGACAACAGGAGCAACTTCGAGTGTCCTGTTTCCGCCAAGAATTTACCTGTTCAGGGCAAATCAATCCCTGTTATGCTCTTTCAAATTCCCTGTTTTTTCCCTGTTATCAGGGAAAATGGGCACGAGACAGGTTCGTCACAGACTGCGTCCGCCACCATTTTCCCTCTAACAGGCTGCTGAAAAACCCTTCGATTTTGCTGTTGTGATGTGATTCAGTCTGTCGTGCAAGACGGAGTGATTTGCGATGCGCGGCGGGCCTGAAGAGACGAAGCAGTTTTTCTCTTATGTTGATATTGAGGACCGGATTGCCGGCGATCATCCGCTGCG
>JANPCA010000559.1:0-2072 GCA_031430715.1 Hyphomicrobiales bacterium
CGAACTCGCCAAGCGGCGTGAACTCCCGCTGGAAATGCGCGGCGAATTCCGCGGATGCGACGATCGCCTGGCCGTGCCGGGCGGCGACCTTCTCGATGCGCGCGGCGAGGTTGACCGCGGGGCCGATGCAGGTGAAATCGAGCCGGTTGCCGCCGCCGATGTTGCCGTACATCACCTGGCCGACGTGCAGCGCCAACCCGAAGCGGACCGCTTGCTCGGGTTCCGTGCCCGCCGATGCATCGAGCGCGTTGATGAGATCGCGCGCCTCGCGCGCGCAGGCGAGCGCGCGCTGGCAGACCTCGCCCGCATCGTCGCCGGCCAGCGGAAAGATCGCCAGCAGGCCATCGCCGATGAACTTGAGCACCTCGCCGCCGTGTTCGAGGATCGTCGGCACCTGGCAATCGAAATAGCGGTTGAGCAGGTCGATCAGTTCCTGCGGCGGGAGGCGTTCGGTCAGCGCGGTAAATCCGCGCATGTCGGAAAGCCAGATCGCCGCTTGGGTCGCCTCGACGTGTCCGCGCCGGATTTCTCCCTTGAGGATTCGCTCGCCGGCCTGCCGCCCGACGTAGGTGTTGAGCAGATTCGTGGCGGTCCGCAGCAGTGCCCGGATTTCCGCGACGCGGGTCAGCGGCCGAACGATCGCTTCGAGGTCGGCGAGTTGCTCGGGCGTGAAGCCGCCAGGCTGCTGGGTCGACCAGGTCGCGACGTGGATGGATGCGTCGGTGAACACGAGGGGCAGCGCCACGTAGTCGGTTGCTCCCTCGGTCCGGATGTCATCCAGAATGGGAAAGTCGTTGGGGCTGTCGCTTCGGGACAGATGACGCCGGATCGGTTGGCCGTTCATCCGAACGGCTGTCACGGGGCTCGCCCGGAACTCGTCGGACTCCAACTGTTCGTACAAGCCTTCGTGGACGGCCACGCCCTTTCCGGCCTGCCAGGTAAAGCGGCGGCCGAAAATATCCGGGTGCAGCGTGTTGACGAAAATCGCGGCGCGCCAAACCGGGATGCCGCCGTCGATCATCCGGTGGCACAATTCGCGGACCAGATCTTCCGCCCGTGCCGCGGAGCGCGCGCCGTCCATCAGCCAGTCAACGACGCCCTGAATGTCGCTCATCGCAACGCGCTCGCGCCCACCTCGTTATTCCGCCGCGACAGATACGCTCTCCCGTAGCGCCGGCATGACGTGGCGCTGGAACAGTTCGAGCGAGCGCAGCGATTCCGGCAGCGTCATGTCGCCATAGGCGAAGCGGCACACCAGATAGTTGGTACCCGACTCCTCGATCTCCCGACGCAGCAACTCGATGGCTTTGTCCGGCGTGCCGACGATGGCGCGGTTGTCGGCGATCTGGCCTTCGATCTCGGCCGGATAGGCCACGTTGTTGGGCTGAATGCCGTGCTTGTTCCACAGCGTCATGAAGCTCGTCCACCAGCGCCGGTAGGCGCGCTGCGCGATGGCCAGCGCCTCGGCCTCGGTTTCGGCCAGGCACATGAAGCGGTTCAGCCCGAGCTTGGGCATGGAGCCGTCGGGCAGCGCGCCCGGCGACGCTGCCCGGTAGCGGTCGGCGAGCGTGCGGAACAGCTTGGCCGGGCTGTTACCGACAAAGTTCATACGCGCCTTCGCCGAGCGCTCGGCGCTGTCGGGCGTGATGACGCCGTACCACAACGGCGGATGCGGCTGCTGGAACGGCGAAAGCTCCATCGGCACGTTCTTGTAGCGGAAAAACTCGCCTTCGAAATCGACCGACTTCTGCGTCAGCGCCTGCCGGATCACGGTGATGGCCTCGGCGAAGATCTGATCGGCCTTGGCGTAGTCGACGCCGTAATAGCCCGTCTCGATGTGCGAGATGCCCTTGCCGACGCCGACCATAAGCCGGCCGCGGCTCATCTGGTCGAGCATGCAGATTTCTTCCGCGAGCCGCAGCGGATGATAGAGCGCGAGCGTATAGACCAGCGGCCCGAACCGCAGGCGCTTGGTCCGCGCCGCGATCGAGGCGAGGTATACGCTCGGCGACGGCGCCATGCCGAGCGGCGTCGAATGGTGTTCGGCGCAGTGATAGCCGTAGAAGCCGGCC
>JANPCA010000560.1:0-4958 GCA_031430715.1 Hyphomicrobiales bacterium
GTTACGCCCCAATCTCGCCTCCCAGCCCCTCCCCCTTGGGGGGAGGGTCCGCCCAAAGGGCGGGGGTGGGGAAGTCCAAGTGAGTTCCCCACCTTTCATTCAGCCGCCTACTGCACCGGGCAGGTATTGTCTGCGGTGTAGTCATGCACCTTCACGGTGCCCGCCACGATGTCGGCCTTGGCCTTCTCGACGGCGGCGGTCATTTCGGCGGTGACCAGCGGCTTGTTATTGTCGTCCATGGCATAGCCGACGCCATCCTGGGCCAGCCCCAGCGCCAGGATGCCGCCCTTGAAGGTGCCGTCCTTGCCGGCCTTCATGACATTGTAGACGGCGACGTCGACGCGCTTCAGCATCGAGGTCAGGACCTTGCCGGGGTGGAGATAGTTCTGGTTGGCATCGACGCCGATCGACAGGGCCCCGCCGTCGGCCGCCGCCTGCAGCACGCCGAGCCCCGTGGCGCCCGCCGCCGCGTAAATCACGTCGGCACCCTGGGCCATCTGGCCCTTGGTGATTTCGCCGCCCTTGACGGGATCGTTCCAGGCGGCACCGGTGTCGCCGGTCATGTTCTGGAAAACGGTGGCATCGGCCTTGGCGGCCTTGACGCCTTGCACATAACCGCAGGCGAATTTGCGGATCAGCGGAATGTCCATGCCGCCGACGAAGCCGACCTTGCCGGATTTCGACGCCATGCCGGCCAGCAGGCCGACAAGATAGGAACCCTCATGCTCGTTGAAGACGATCGACTGGACATTCGGCAGATCGACGACCATGTCGACGATGGCGAATTTCAGTTCGGGATATTCCTTGGCGACCTTCTCGAGTGCCGAGGCCTGGGCGAAGCCCGCCGCGATGATCGGCGAATAGCCCTGATCGGCGAAATTGCGGATGGCCTGTTCGCGCTGCGCCTCGTTGGCGATTTCGAATTCGCCATAGGCGGTGCCGCTCTCGGCCTTGAACTTCTCGGAGCCGTTGTACATGCTCTCGTTGAAGGACTTGTCGAACTTGCCGCCGATATCGAACACGATGGCCGGCTTGTCGTCGGCGGCGAAGGCGGCCGCCGACATGGCGATTGCCGCGGCTGAAGCGAGAAGTGTACGTCTGAGCATTGTCGTCTCCCTCTTGGTTATTGCCGATATTAAATCACATCGCGGTTTGCCGTGCGATTCTATTCTTTGACCAGCCGATCAAACCACCTTGGCGGCGGAGCGGTCAAGCGCCCGCCTTGAAACCGCGCCGGATATTGCACATATGAACCTGGGTGGCGGGAATGCCTTGTGAGGGTTCCAGCCCGGACTGCTGCTTCAAGGAGGGCGCTTTAATGTCGCGCGTATCGGTTTTTTCTTCACCCCTGCTGTTGGGCTTCGACGATATCGAGCGCATGCTCGACCGGGCCACCAAGACCGGTGGGGACGGCTATCCGCCCTATAATATCGAAAAGCTGCCGCGCGCCGAGGGTGAGGCCGAACGGTTGCGCATCATCCTGGCGGTGGCCGGATTCGGCCGGGATGAACTCGATGTGACGGTCGAAGAGAACCAATTGGTAATCCGCGGCCGTCAAAAGGAAGATGAGACCCGCGCCTATCTGCATCGCGGCATCGCGGCACGGCAGTTCGCCCGCACCTTCGTGCTGGCCGATGGCATGGAAGTGACCGGTGCCCGCCTCGAAAACGGCTTATTGGAACTGCATCTCGAAAGGCCTGAACCCCGGCGCATGGTCCGCCGTATCCAGATTGGAGGGTGAGAACATGAACGTGAGCGACACCAAGAAGATCCCCGAACTCAGCCCCGAAGACCTCGCCCTGGTGGGTGACGGGGCGCTGGGTTACATCCGCGAGATCGAGGCCAAGGAGGCCCGCCGCCTGCTCGGCAATCAGGCCAAGGTTGCGGCCAACACCCGGATGTTCTGCCTCTATCATGCCGACGGCAAGCCGGTGTCGATCTCGGGTTCGCGGGAGGCCGCCATCGGCTCGGCGGCCGAGCATGAATTGCTGCCGATGAGTGTGCATTAAGGACGCGAATGGGGGTAAGAAACTCTATTCGCTATTCGCTTTTTACGCCGCGTTGGCGCTCGCCGCCGGTTCCGTGAGGATGGCGTAGAGGCCCTCGGCTTCCTGGGTGCCACGCAGCTTGGCGACGACGGCGGGATCGCGCAGCAACCGCGATATCTTGGCCAGGGCTTTCAGGTGATCGGCGCCGGCATGTTCGGGAGCCAGCAGCACGAAGACCAGATCGACCGGCTGGCCGTCGACCGACTCGAAGTCGATGGGTGCCGCCAGCCGCGCCAGGAGGCCGTAAACCCGGTTGAGCGTCGGCACCTTGCCATGCGGGATGGCGATGCCTCCGCCGATGCCGGTGGAACCCAGCTTCTCGCGGGTGAGCAGGGTCTCGAAGATGACGCGCTGGTCGATGGCGACGATGCCGGCCAACGCCTGCGACAGTTCGCCGAGCAGCTGTTTCTTGTTCTGCGCCTTGACATTGGCCAGAACCGAATGCCTGTCGATGATGCTTTCCAGGGTCATGCTGACTGTCCCGCTTCCCGTCTTGCGCTTTGACGTCAGGATTGCGGCAGGGGATCGACCCAGCCGATGTTGCCGTCCGGGCGGCGGTAGACGAGGTTCAGCCCGCCGTGGCCGCCATTGCGGAACAGGACGAAGGGGCCGCTGGAAATATCGAGCTGCATGACGGCCTCGCCCACCGAGAGCTC
Organism: Hyphomicrobiales bacterium; assembly: GCA_031430715.1. GTDB lineage: Bacteria > Pseudomonadota > Alphaproteobacteria > Rhizobiales > Aestuariivirgaceae > Aestuariivirga. The sequence continues at coordinate 2,705 of JANPCA010000560.1, forward strand.
CGGCACCGTGATGCCGGTTTCGGCGATCACCACCGGATTGAGGCCGGCCGATTCGGCTTCGTCCTCCGGCGCCGGGCTGATCACATAGCTTGCCGCCTCCATCACGCGCACCGGCTCGCGGCGCGACTTGTGATGGTCCTTGAGGCGGCGCTTGTAGCGGCGCAACTGCTTTTCGAGATGGGTGGCCGCCTCATCGAAGCTCGGGTGCGCCTCGGCCGCCTGACCCGCCGCCTGCAGCACCAGGCCCGTGGCCAGATGCAGCGCGCAATCGGTGTGGAACCCCACCCGCTGCTTCTCGACGGTCACATGGGCGTGAACGGTGCCCTCGAAATATTTCTGCTTGAGCTGATTGAGACGGTCTTCGACGTGGGCGCGCAAGGCGGTGCCGATGTCGAGATTCTTGCCAGTCACTTTGATCTGCATGGTCGCCGCAAAATCCCTGCTTCGCCCTGTCAATAGACATGGGCGCGTTCGCTTCAATCGTCAACTGGCAAGCCGCAGGATTTGCGGAAACGCCCTCTTCACAATGCTTAAGGCCGCGCGGAGGCTGGTGGACGGGGGCCGGTCACCCAGGGAGCGGTCAAGCGCTGCGGAACCTAACCGCCGCTGCCCCCCAAGTCAACGGTCTTGGCGGACTTGTACCCGGCGTTCGCGGCGGCGCTGGACGGATGAGGGAATATTCAACGATTCCCGGTATTTGGCAACTGTCCGCCGGGCGATTTCGATGCCCGCCACCTTAAGCTTTTCAACAATCGTGTCGTCCGAGAGCACATCGTCCGATTCCTTGCCGATCAGCTCGCGGATGCGATGGCGCACCGCTTCGGCGGAATGGGCGTCGCCATCGGTTTCGGACGAGGCGATGGCGGTGGTGAAGAAATATTTGAGTTCGAAAATGCCGCGCGGCGTTGCCACGTATTTGTTGGAGGTGACGCGGCTCACCGTCGACTCATGCATCTCGATGGCATCGGCCACGGTCTTGAGATTGAGGGGCCGCAGGTGCTGGACGCCGAGGATCAGGAAAGCGTCCTGCTGGCGGACGATTTCGCGGGCCACTTTCAGGATGGTCTTGGCGCGCTGGTCGAGGCTTTTCACCAGCCAGGTGGCATTGGCCTGGCATTCGGACAGATACAGCTTGTCTTCGCTGCGGCCGGCGCGCGACGAGACGCGGGCCAGATACTGGTTGTTGATGAGGACGCGCGGCAGGGTTTCGGTGTTGAGCTCGACGATCCAGGCGCCGTCGGGGGCGCCCCTGACGATCACGTCGGGGATCACCGGCTGAACCGGCTCCGAGCCGAAGGCATGGCCGGGCTTGGGGTTCAAGTGGCGCAGTTCGGCGATCATGTCCTTCAGGTCGTCGATATCGACTCGGCACAGGGATTTGAGCGCCACATAGTCGCGCTTGGCGACCAATTCGAGGTGGTCGACCAGAATGGCCATGGCCGGGTCGTAACGGTCGATTTCCCGCAGTTGCAGCACCAGGCATTCGCGGAGATCGCGGGCGAAGACGCCGGCCGGATCGCATTGCTGCAGCTTGACGAGGACGGCCTCGACATGGGCACCGGACGTGCCCAGGGTCTCGGCCATGGAGGCGATGTCGGCGGTGAGGTAACCCGCCTCGTTCAATGTGCCGATCAGGTGCTGGCCGATCAATTTCCCGGCCGGATCGTGAAGCACCATGTGCAGCTGATCGGTCAGGTGCTCGGCGAGCGTCGGCTGCCGGGTCAGGAGCGAGGCATAGTCCATGTCGTCGGCATCGAGCGACAAGCCTCCGCTCGGCCTGAGCGACGCCCAGCCGGAATCGGACGGGCCAACGGCGGCGCGGTTCTCGGCATCGGCGCGGGCTTCGTGGGTATAGACATTTTCGAGGTCGGTATCCAGCGTGCGCAGCCGCTCCTCGGTGCCCGCCTGGGAGTTGAGCGCGCTCACCATGTCGGGTTCGCTGCTTGGGCCTTCCGGCTCCTGCTTCTGGACCTCGGCGCGCTCGTCGCGCTCGAGCAGCGGGTTCCTTTCGAGTTCGGTGTCGACGAAGGCCTGCAGCTCAATGTTCGACATCTGCAGAAGCTTGATGGCCTGCTGCAGTTGCGGCGTCATCACCAGGGACTGGCCCTGGCGGAGTTCAAGGCGCTGGCCTAGGCCCATGATGCTCCCTCAAGCGCCATCATAGGCTGAAATCGGCGCCGAGATAATAGCGCCTGACATCGGCATTGCGGACAATTTCTTCGGGCGTGCCTTGCGTCAGGACCTGGCCCTCATG
>JANPCA010000561.1:0-3606 GCA_031430715.1 Hyphomicrobiales bacterium
ATGGTAGTGGCGATCCGCTTGGCGCCCATGCGTACCGTGCTGCCCGGCTCGGAAAATCCCGCCGCGTTGGACAGGAGGTTCGACAGGATCTGGTCCACCCGGGTGGCATCGGCGGTAAAGCTCGTGATGTCGGCCCCCACCTCGATATTGAGGGTCAGATCGCGGTCCTCGATGAGCGCCGCCAGCTTCTCGGCAACGCTCTCCAGCATCTGAACGATGTCGACGCACTCGAGCCGCAATTCCATGGCGCCGGCATCGATGGCCGTCAGATCGATGATCGCATCGATGATGGTCTTGAGATCGGTCGAGGACTTGCGGATGTCGCGCACATATTCCTGCTGCTTCGGCGTCAACGGCCCGGCCAGGCCCATCTGCAGGCCCTCGGCAAAGCCGACCACCGAAGTGAGCGGCGTCCTGATCTCGTAGGAGACGTTGGACAGAAACATGTTCTTGAGCCGGTCGGCGGCTTCGAGCGCGTCGGCGCGGTCGCGCAGCGCCCGCTCCATGCGGGCCGAATCGGAGACGTCCGAGAAGGTCAGCAGCGTGTTGCCGTCGGGCAGCGGCACGGCGGTGAATTGCAATATGCGGTCGGCGGCGTTGATCTTGCCGCCGATGGGTTTGCGCTCGACATCGAGGCGGGTGACACCGAATTTCACCTCGTCCCAGGCCACCGAATTGGCCACCAGGCGGCGGCCATGGGCGGCGAGGTCCTCGATGTGGGGCTCCTGTTCGAGGAAGCCCGGATCGAAATTCCAGAAACGCGCGAAGGCCGGGTTGAACAGCTTCATGCGGCCATCGGAGCCCAAGAGCGCCACACCCTCCTCGAGATTGTCGAGGGTCTCGCGCTGTACGCCGATCAGCTCGTTGTAGCGGCTCTCGAGCTGGATTTCCTTGGTGGCGTTCTCATAGAGATAGGTGACGCCGCCGAAGGGATGCTGCTCGCAGACCACATGCAGCGAGCGCCCATCGGGCAAGTACCACCAGCTTTCGCGGGTATCGAGGTTGGTATAGGCGGCAAGCTGCCGGGTGCGCCATTCGCGGTAATTGGCCTGTTCGGGAATGCAGCGCTGCGAGCGCAGGCGGTCGAGGATTTCGCCGTCGGTCGGATGGCTGTCGAGCCAGTTCGAATCGAGCGGCCACAATCCGCCATAGGCGGCATTGTGGAAGCGCAGGCGCTGGTCGGGGCCGAAAATGGCAATCGCCGTGTCGAGCTTGTTCAAGGTCGAGGTATGGGCCTTGATGTGGCGGTCGAGTTCCTTCTCGGCCTCTTGCAGCTTGGTCATGTCGACCGCGAAACCTGCGGTGCCGTCGCTGAGCGCCACCTCGTGAACGTCAAGCGCCCGCATGGTCCCGGCGATCACCGCATGGACACGGCCCGTCAGGCCGGTCTTGGCATCGGCCTGGGCGCGGTCGAGGTTGGAGCCGCTGGCCAGTTCGATGCCGGCCTTCACCACCACCTCGCTGTCGGGCGCCTCGACCGAGGCGACGAAGGCCCGGTTGACCCAGGCCAGCCTGCCGTCGGCATTGCGCAGCCAGACGGGAAGCGGCGCCGCGTCGAGCACCGCACTTAAGCGCTCCACCTGCTTGCCGAGCTTGTGGGCATCATGGGCCAGCGCCGCTATATTACGCCGCTCGCCCGACAGCGGGCGGAAGCGCAGGGTGGCAAGCCCACCCGCCGTGCGGCCATCGGCTTCGAGGAGTTCGTTGCTTAAAGTCCGCACGCCGATGTTGAAGGGGGCACCCTCGTTGCGCAGGTCATAAATGACTTCGACCAGGGCGACCGCCGAGTCGCGCTCCAGCCAGGTGCCGAAATCGAGCAGTTCAGCGGGGGTTTCCGGCAGGCTGGCGGCGCCGTGCATGGAACCCACCACGCGCTCCGGCACATCGTCGCGCCCGCGCCAGACCACCAGCACATGGGCCTCCGACGCGATCGCCGATTCCGCCTCGTTCAGGCGGATTTCCAGATCGGCGATGCGGCGGCGGTTTGAGCCATCGTCCTTGGCCATGCGCCGGATCGAATAGAACGCCCAGGCGAAGACCACCAGAACAGCCAAAACCGCGACAAGAACGATCGGATCGCCCGCTAGAGTGTTGCCGAAACCGGCGCCCATGACTTCTCCGGTCAAAACCCAGGGATGCCGCCCGAATCAGCACGTCACCCGCCCCGGAGAAGGTATAGCTAAAGAAGGGCCGTACAGGAATCCTCGTTCGGACCAGGACGGAAGCCCTGCCGCACATGCGATTGGCTTGGCGGATCGACGTGAAAGTGGCCATTGGTTCAGGGCGGGATTATGGTCATGGCTGGCGGACAATCAGGAGCGGCACCCCATGTATATCCCCACGGCTTTCGCAATTGGCGATCTGCCATCGCTGCACGCGGCGATCCGGCAATCGCGGCTGGCCAATGTCATCACGGCGACAGAGGAAGGTCTGATGGCCAGTCCCCTGCCATTGCTGCTTGATGTGTCGGAGGGGGACTACGGCGTTCTCTACGGCCATGTGGCGCGCGCCAATCCACAGTGGAAGGCGGCACCCATTGGCGAGGCTTTGGCATTGTTCATGGGCCCCGATGCCTATGTGACACCCGCTTGGTATCAGACCAAGCGCGAGACCGGCAAGGTCGTTCCCACCTGGAATTATGTAACGGTGCACGCCTATGGCGAGATTGAGTTCTTTGACGATGCAGCACGCCTGCACGATATCGTGACGCGGTTGACGAACGCCCATGAAGGTAAGCGCGAAGCGCCCTGGGCCGTCTCTGACGCGCCGCCCCCCTTCATCCAGTCACAGCTTCGCGGCATCGTCGGATTGCGGATGCCGATCACCCGGCTCGAGGGTAAACGCAAGCTGAGCCAGAACCGCAGCGCCGAAGACCAGGCCCGCGTCGCAACTGAGCTTGGCGCCAGCTCCGACCCAACCGACCGGGCGCTGGCAAAGCAGATGCGCGAATAGGCGGCTTGTTCAATACCGGTAATATTCCGGCTTGAACGGGCCCTGCGGCGTCACGCCGATATAGGCGGCCTGGTCGTCCTTCAGCACCGTCAGCTTGACGCCGAGCTTGGCGAGATGGAGCCTCGCCACCTTCTCATCCAGGTGCTTCGGCAGCACATAGACCTCGTTCTTGTACTTGCCCGTCCCGTCATTGCTGAACAGTTCGATCTGGGCCAGTGTCTGATTTGTAAACGACGCCGACATGACGAAGCTCGGATGGCCGGTGGCGTTGCCGAGATTCACCAGGCGCCCCTGCGACAGCAGGATGACGCGGGCGCCGGAGGGCATGTGGATCATGTCGACCTGCGGCTTGATGTTGACCGACTTGAAGTTCCTGAGTTCCGACACCTGAATCTCGTTGTCGAAATGGCCGATGTTGCAGACGATGGCCATGTCCTTCATCTGCTTCATGTGGTCGACGGTGATGACGTCCTTGTTGCCGGTGGCAGTGACGAAGATATCGGCGGTCGCCACCGCGTCCTCCATGGTCTGCACTGCGAACCCGTCCATCGCCGCCTGCAGCGCGCAAATGGGATCGACCTCGGTGACGATGACCCGGGCGCCCGCCCCTTTGAGCGAGGCGGCCGAACCCTTGCCGACATCGCCATAGCCGGC
>JANPCA010000562.1:0-8600 GCA_031430715.1 Hyphomicrobiales bacterium
TCATGGCCTTCGCCGATCACCGGCTGGACGTGGGCGACACCGGGGTGATCGAGGAATGCTTTCAGCGTCCACCAGATCACCGGCCTGCCGCCGATCAACTGATACTGCTTCGGTTTCTCGCCCCCGGCGCGCAGGCCGGAACCGCCGGCCACGATCACTGCCGCAACTGTCATATCTTCGCTGTAGCAATCCGGCACGAATGCCGCAACAAAGGCCCTTGACGCATTGCAGCATAAGGGTATTCTGCCAATTAATTGTCCAATGCAGAAAATTGATTAAATTATGGGCATCAAGATTGGCCCCATCGAAACCAGGAATTGCGTCTTCCTCGCACCCATGTCGGGTGTGACCGACGAACCCTTCCGCATGGCGGCCCATGAGCATGGCGCCGGGCTGGTGGTCAGCGAAATGGTGGCCAGCGAAGAGCTTGTCAATGCCAGGCCGGACATGCTGCGCCGGGCGCGAGGTGCGGAGAGGCTGTCGCCATTCGTCATACAGCTGGCAGGCCGCGAGCCCTATTGGATGGGCGAGGGAGCGCGCGTTGCGCAAGACATGGGGGCCGGCATCATCGACATCAACATGGGCTGCCCGGCCCGCCAGGTGACCGGCGGCCTGTCGGGCTCGGCCCTGATGCGCGATCTCGACCACGCCGTGACCTTGATCGAGGCCACCGTTGCCGCAGCCTCGGTTCCCGTGACGCTCAAGATGCGGCTGGGCTGGGACCATGGGTCCCTCAATGCGCCGGAACTGGCGCGGCGGGCGCAAGAGGCGGGCGTGGCAATGGTCACCGTTCATGGCCGCACCCGCTGCCAGTTCTATGGCGGCAAGGCCGATTGGCTCGCCATCCGAAAAGTGCGCGAGGCCATCTCCATTCCGTTGATCGCCAATGGCGATGCCGAAACCGTCGCCGATTCCCGCGACATGCTGGCCCAGTCGGGTGCTGACGGCATCATGATCGGCCGCGGTGCCTATGGCCGCCCCTGGTGGCCGGGCGTCATCGCCGAGGGTCTCGGCCCCGGCAGCGGCAGGCCCGAGCCTGGACTGACGGAGGAGGCCGTGATCGTTCGGACCCACCACGAACACATCCTGTCGCACCATGGCGCCCATCACGGCAACCGCATCGCCCGCAAGCACATCGGCTGGGCCATCGCGCGGCTTGGCCAGCGCCGTCTTCTGCCGCCAGCAGCCGAAGCCGAGTGGCGCGGGGGCCTGCTGCGCAGCAACGACAATGCCGCCGTCGCCCGAGGCCTTCGCCGTCTCTACGAAACGGCCGCCATGCAAGCGGAGGCTGCCTGACGCCATGACCATCATCGACAAGAAAAGCCCGGTGCCGGAAGCGCCCCTGCCGCGCGCCATCATCGATGCGCTGCCCAATCCGCTAGTCGTCATCGACGAGGAGGAACGCATCTGCCTCGCCAACGTGGCGGCGGAGAATTATTTCCAGGCCAGCAGCAACATGCTGGTGCGCCACAAGCTCGGCGACCTGGTGCCGTTCTCGAGCCCGGTGTTCGGCGCCGTGGCCCAGGCGCGCAACATGTCGGGCGTCGTCAACGAATATGCCATCGCGGTGGGCACACCGCGGCTGGGCGGCGAGCGCCTTGTCGATCTGCAGACGGCGGTAATGGCCGAACAGCCGCGCTATGTCATCATCATGCTGCTCGAACGCTCCATGGCCCACAAGATCGACCGGCAACTGACGTCGCGAGGTGCGGCGCGTTCGGTCTCGGGCATGGCCTCCATGCTGGCCCACGAGATCAAGAACCCGCTGTCGGGCATCCGCGGTGCCGCCCAGCTCCTCGAACCCGGCCTCAACAGCGAGGACCGGCAGCTAGCCCGCCTGATCTGCGAAGAGACCGACCGTATTCGCGATCTGGTCGATCAGATGGAGGTGTTCTCCGACGAGCGTCCCCTCGACAAGAAGCCCGTCAACATCCACGCCGTTCTGGAGCGGGTGAAGCAATTGACGGTGGCTGGCATGGGTGCCGGCGTCAGCGTGCGCGAAGATTACGATCCCTCGCTGCCCCCGGTGCTCGGCAACCGCGATCAACTGGTCCAGGTGTTCCTGAACCTTGCCAAGAATGCCGCCGAAGCGATCCACCAGGGTGGGGACGCCGGCGAAATCCACATCACCACGGCTTTCCGCCCGGGCATCCGCCTCACCGTGCCCGGCACCGGCGAGCGCATCACCTTGCCGCTTGAGGTCTGCATCCACGACACAGGCCCGGGTGTGCCGGAAGAACTGCGGCCCAATATTTTCGATCCCTTTGTCACAACCAAACCCGGCGGCCGCGGCCTCGGGCTGGCGCTCGTCGCCAAGACCGTGCGCGACCATGGCGGCATCGTCGAATGTATCGGGCGCGAGCGCGGCACCACCTTCCGGGTCCTCCTGCCGATGCTGCGCGGCACCGCCGCACCCCGCGATTTTGAAGGAGACTTTTCGTCATGAGCACCAAGACCGTCCTGATCGCCGACGACGACAGCGCCATCCGCACCGTGCTCAGCCAGGCCCTGAGCCGGGCCGGCTATAGCGTGCGTTCGACGGCAACCGCGGCAGCCCTGTGGCGTTGGGTATCGGAAGGCCAGGGCGATGCCGTGGTCACCGACGTGGTGCTGCCCGACGAGAACGCCTTCGACGTCATCCCGCGCATCAAGAAGCTGAGGCCGGGACTGCCGATCATCGTCATGAGCGCCAAGAACACCATCATGACGGCCATCACGGCGGCCGAGCGCGGGGCCTATGACTATCTGCCGAAACCCTTCGATCTCAATGCCTTGGTGCAGACTGTTGGGAGAGCACTTGAACAGTCCGCCAAGCCGGTTCCGGCCAATGCCAACCAGCCGGTCGAGAACCTGCCGATCGTCGGGCGTTCGCCCGCCATGCAGGAAATCTACCGCATCATCGCCAGGCTGACCCAGACCGACCTGACTGTGATGATCGTCGGCGAATCGGGCACCGGCAAGGAGCTGGTAGCCCGCGCGCTGCATGACTACGGCCGCCGCCGCAAGGGTCCCTTCGTCGCCGTCAACATGGCGGCGATCCCGCGCGAACTGATCGAGTCGGAACTCTTCGGCCACGAGAAAGGCTCGTTCACCGGCGCCACCTCGCGCATGGCCGGGCGCTTCGAACAGGCCGAGGGCGGCACCCTGTTCCTCGACGAGATCGGCGACATGCCGCTCGAGGCCCAGACCCGCCTGCTGCGCGTGCTGCAGCAGGGAGAATATACGACGGTGGGCGGCAACGCGCCGATCAAGACCAATATCCGCATCATCACCGCCACGCACCGCGACCTGCGCCAACTGATCAATCAGGGCCATTTCCGCGAAGACCTGTTCTATCGCCTGAACGTCGTTCCCTTGCGCCTGCCGCCTTTGCGTGAGCGCTCCGAGGACATTCCCGATCTTGTCCGCCACTTCCTGGCCCGGGCGGTGAAGGAAGGCCTGCCGCGGAAAGAGGTGGCCCGCGATGCCATCGAGCGCCTGCAAAATTACCGCTGGCCGGGCAATGTCCGCGAGCTCGAAAACCTGCTCCGGCGCCTGATGGCCATCGAAATCGAAGACACCGTCAGCGCTGGCGCCATCGAGCGCGAATTGGTCTCCCTGCCGGTGCAGCACAATTCCGAGCAGGCCGATCTGTCGGGCAGCAGCCTGCCCGAATTCATGGAGAATTATCTGTCGCGTTATTTCGCTGGCTTTGGCCAGGGCCTGCCGCCGGCGGGGCTCTATGACCGCATCCTCGCCGATATCGAACCGGCCCTGCTGCGCGCCGTGCTCGCCGCCACGGCGGGCAACCAGCTCCGTGCCGCCGATCTGCTGGGTATCAACCGCAACACGCTGCGGGTGAAATTGCGCGACCGGAATGTCAAGGTGAGTCGCGGCTTGTCTTGAGGCCTGGAGCAGGGTGTCGCAAATCAGCCACATTTGCTGTTGATTTCCGGCAACAGTTGCTCTTGAGCAGGTTTAATGGCTGACCGGTCCACCTTCCGCCTCTTTGAAAGACTGCGCCGCCTCACCGGCCTGGCGGGCTTCATGCTGGTCGTGGCGGGTGTGACCTGCGGGTTATCGACCTTTGCCATCCTGACCGGCCTCACGCCCATCCGCCCGGATACCGAAAGCACGGTTCTGCTCCTGTCGCTGAACGGTGCCGTGCTGCTGGTCATGGCCCTGATGATCATCGGGCAACTGGGTTATCTGTTCATCGAGATGCGCCGCGGCACGCCCGGTGCGGCCCTGCATCTCCGCCTGGTGCTTCTCTTCAGCCTGATCGCCGTGGTGCCGGCCATCCTGGTCGCCGTGTTTGCCACCGTGACGCTCAACCGCGGCCTCGACACCTGGTTTTCGGGGCGCACCCGGGCCATCGTCGACTCGGCCGTCAACGTCGCCGAATCCTACGTGCGCGACCATGCCGAAACGACGCGCAACGATGTCGCGGCAATTTCGGCGGACCTCGCCCAGCAAAAGACCCTGTTCGAGTCCGACCGCTCCGCCTTCGTGCGCCGCGTTGCCCGCCATGCGGCGCTGCGCGGACTTCCCGGCGTTTTCGTCTTCGATCCCACAACCCAGCGCATCGACGCCAAGATCACCGCCAATGACAAGGTCCAGTTCTTCGCACCCAATGCCGAGCAGATGGCCAAAGCCGGCAAGGGTGAACTGGTCATCATCCAGCCCGGCCACGGCGGCAATGTCGTCCGTGCGCTGATCAAATTGCAAAGCTTCGATAATTCCTATCTGCTGCTGTATCGCGTTATCAACCCTTCGGTGCTCGACCAGCTCGAGAAGACCCGCGAGGCGAAAAAGGAATACGACACGCTGATGGCGCAGCGGCTCGGCGTGCAACTGACTTTCGCGCTGATGTACGCGGTCCTGGGCTTCATCTTCCTGCTGGCCGCCATCTGGATCGGACTGTGGTTCTCCGACAAGCTTGTCGAACCCGTGGTGCGCTTGCTCGATGCCGCCAGGCGCGTGTCGGCGGGCGAACTCGACGCCAAGGTCGGCGTCATCGAGGGGCCGGACGATCTGCAAACCCTGTCGCGCACCTTCAACGCCATGACCGGCCGCATCAAGAAACAGCGCGACGACCTGGTCGAGGCCAACGAGACGGTGGACGCCAGGCGGCGTTTCACTGAAGCCATGCTCGAGGGCGTGAGTGCCGGCGTCATCGGCATCGATCCCTCGGGCCACGTGTCGCTGGTCAACCGCTCGGCGCTCCTGCTGCTGGGCTTCACCGAGAAAGACATGATCGGCCAGCCCGCCGAGACGGTGCTCACCTCCTTCCTGCCGGTGTTCGAGCAGGCCCTGGGGAGGCCCTCGGGCTTCGCCGAGGGCCAGGTCGACATCGAGCGCCAGGGCGAAAGCCGCAGCCTGTTCGCGCGCGTGACGACGGAAAGTGCGGAGGATGAAAATCATGGCCATGTGCTGACCTTCGACGACATCACCGATCTCGTCTCGGCGCAGCGCAATTCCGCCTGGGCCGACATCGCGCGGCGTATCGCCCACGAGATCAAGAACCCGCTGACCCCCATTCAGCTCTCCGCCGAACGCCTGAAACGGAAATACGGCGGCCAGATTCAGACCGACAAACACATCTTCGACCAATGCACCGACACCATCATCCGCCAGGTGGGCGACATCGGCCGCATGGTCGATGAATTCTCCTCCTTCGCGCGCATGCCAAAGGCAATTCCCGAGCCGCTGGAATTGGCGTCCATCGTGCGCGAGGCCACCGTCCTGCAACGCGTCTCATCGGCCGATATCGACATCGAACTCGACGTGCGCGGCGGCGAATTCGTCTTTCCCTTCGACCGCCGCCTCATCACCCAGGCCATCACCAATCTGGTGAAGAATGCCCGCGAGGCGGTCGAATCGCGCCTGCACGAGGCGCCGGAACCGCGCGGCCATATTCAGGTCGAGACCGGCATGCTCGACGGCCATCCCTTCATCAGGGTCACCGACAACGGCATCGGGCTTCCCAAAGAAAACCGCCATCGCCTGGCGGAACCCTATATGACAACACGCGACAAGGGCACGGGGCTGGGCCTCGCCATCGTCAAGCGCATCATGGAGGAGCACGGCGGACGCCTGTTGCTGGAGGATGCGCCCGCCGCGGCGGGCGAGGTGCCGGGGGCCCGCATCACACTGCTGTTTGAAAAGCTGGCCGCCGTCAAGACGGCGGCGGAATGAACTGAGAGACGGACATGGCTGCCGATATTCTGATCATCGACGACGAGGCCGACATCCGCGAACTGATCGCCGGCATCCTCCAGGACGAGGGCTTCGAAACCCGTCTGGCGCACAACAGCGACGCGGCGCTCGCCGAAGTCAGCCACCGCAGGCCATCGCTGATCGTTCTCGACATCTGGCTGATGGGCTCGAAGCTCGATGGCCTCGATCTCTTGAACATCATCAAGCAAAAGCACCCGGAAGTTCCGGTCATCATCATTTCGGGCCACGGCAACATCGAAACCGCGGTGGCCGCCATCAAGCGCGGGGCTTATGAATATATCGAAAAGCCCTTCAAGTCGGACCGCCTGCTGCTGGTCGTCGGCCGGGCACTCGAAACCTCGCGGCTGAGGCGCGAGAACGAGGATCTGAAGGGCAGGGCGGGGACCGATTCGGAACTGCTGGGCTCCTCGGCCGCCATGCGCCAGCTCCGGCAATTGCTGAAAAAGATCGCCCCCTCGAACAGCCGTGTGCTGATTTCCGGCCCCATGGGGGCGGGCAAGGAATTGGCGGCGCGCACGCTGCATGCCATGTCACTGCGCGAGGCCGGCCCCTTCGTCACTTTAAGTGCCGCCACCATGGCGCCGGAACGCATGGAGGAGGAGCTGTTCGGCGTCGAGGATGCGACCGGCACGACGCGCAGGGTCGGGGCGCTCGAAGAGGCCCATGGCGGCACGCTCTATGTCGACGAACTGGCCGATATGCCTTTGGAGACCCAGGGCAAAGTGCTGCGCGTGCTGGTCGACCAGACTTTCCAGCGGGTGGGCGGCGCCAAGAAGGTGAAGGTCGATGTCCGCGTCGTCTCCTCCACCAGCCGCGACCTTCCCTCGCTCATCGCGGCGGGGCGTTTCCGCGAAGATCTCTATCACCGGCTGGGCGTGGTGCCGGTGCAGGTGCCAAGTCTCGCCGAGCGCCGCGAGGACATCCCGGAATTGATCAGCCATTTCGGCCGCAGTTATTCCTTGACCTCGGGCCAGCCCAACCGCAAATTCGCCGACGATGCCATTGCCGTGCTGCAGACCCGGCAATGGGCCGGAAACGTCCGTGAACTGAAGAACAACGTCGAGCGCATCATGATTCTGGCGGGCGGCGAGCCATCGGCTGAGATCACCGCCGCCGAATTGCCCTCCGATACCGGCGGAGCCGGGGCGGCGGCAGCCACCTTCGGCATCGAGCACTTGCTGATTCACCCGTTGCGCGAGGCGCGCGAGGCCTTCGAGCGCGATTATATCACCGCCCAGCTTGGCCGTTTCGGGGGGAACATTTCCCGCACCGCCCAATTCATCGGCATGGAGCGCTCAGCACTGCACCGCAAGATCAAACTCCTGGGGCTTTCGAGCCGCCATGAGGAGGACATCGAATAGACAGAATTTTGCCGAATGGCGAATTGTGTTAACCTGAAGCCACCGCCGGAATGGCCCAACAAAGAGAAAAGCAATGGCCCAAGAAAAACAGCAGAACCTGCAGGACACCTTCCTCAACCATGTGCGCAAGCAGAAAATCCCGGTCACGGTGTTCCTCGTGAACGGCGTCAAACTGCAAGGCGTCATCACCTGGTTCGATAATTTCTGCGTTCTGCTGCGCCGGGACGGCATGTCGCAGCTGGTCTACAAGCATGCAATTTCCACCGTCATGCCGGGCGGCCCCATCAGCCTCTTCGACGAAGAACAGGCGGGCGGTTGAGTACGCGCAAGAAACCCGCATCCGGAGCGGGCGTCGATTTCCAGATCGAGGGGCGGCACCTCACCCGGGCGCTGGTGTTGCATGTCGAGCGGCGCGGCCGGAGTGCGCCGACGGCCACCGACCGCGACGCCGAAGCGCGCCTCGAGGAGGCCGTGGGGCTGGCCAAGGCCATCGACCTCGAGATTGCCGAGAAGATCATCGCGCCCTTGCTGGACCCCAAGCCCGCGACGCTGATCGGTTCCGGAAAGGTTGACGAGATCGCCAAGCGGGTCGAAGAGACGGAAGCCGAACTGGTGGTGGTCAACGCCCAGCTCTCGCCGATTCAACAGCGTAATCTGGAAAAGGCCTGGGGCGCCAAGGTGCTCGACCGCACCGGGCTGATCCTCGAAATTTTCGGCAGGCGGGCCACGACGCGGGAAGGAACCCTGCAAGTCGAGCTGGCCCATCTGCAATATCAGAAGAGCCGCCTGGTGCGCTCCTGGACCCATCTCGAACGCCAGCGCGGCGGCTTCGGGTTCCTCGGCGGCCCCGGCGAGAGCCAGCTCGAGGCTGACCGGCGCCTCATCGAGGAACGCATCACCCGCATCGAAGGCCAGCTCGAATCGGTGGTCAAGACCCGGGCGCTGCACCGCAAGGGCAGGGCGCGCGTGCCCTATCCGGTGGTGGCCCTGGTCGGTTATACGAATGCCGGCAAATCCACC
>JANPCA010000563.1:0-3247 GCA_031430715.1 Hyphomicrobiales bacterium
GCAGCGGCTCGTCGCCGCACGCCATGGTGATCTGCGACCGCTTCATGGATTCGACCAGAGCCTATCAGGGTTATGCTGGGGGCTGTGAGCTTTCGTTCATTGACGCCCTGGAGCAAGCGGTGGTCGGGCCCACGCGTCCGGCGCTCACACTCATTTTTGATCTCGATCCCGCAGTTGGACTTGGGCGGGCCCATGCGCGGGGTGATGCCAAGGCCGAGGACCGCTATGAGCGCAAGGGCCTCGACTTCCACCACAGGCTCAGGGACGGATTCCTCGACATCCTCCACAAGGATCCAAGACGCTGCCGCCTCATCGACGCATCACAATCCGTCGAAGGGGTTGCGGATTCAGTTTGGGACATCGTGAGCCCGGTGCTCTGATGGCCGAGGAATTCCAGGACCCGCGCGAAGTGCCCTGGCATCCGCGCCGCGCCACCACGCTGCTAGGTCACGGACAGGCGGAATCACATCTTCTCAAGGCGTGGGCATCGGGCAAGCTGCATCACGCCTGGCTGATCTCGGGAGCGCGCGGCATCGGCAAGGCGGCGCTGGCCTATCGGTTTGCGCGCTTCCTGGCCCAGCCCGGACTCAGGAATGAAGCCGCGTCGCTCCATGTGGAAGCGGAATCGCCCACGTTCAAAGTGTTGGCAGCGGGTGCCCATCCCAACATTTTTGTCCTCGAACGCGCCATCGAAAAAAAAAGGCTCAAAACCGAGATCGCCGTCGACGACGCCCGCGCGGCCATCGACTTTGCCCACCGGACCTCGGCCAATGGCGGCTGGCGCATCATCATCGTCGATTCCGCCGACGACCTGAACGCCTCCTCCGCCAACGCGCTCCTGAAGCTCATCGAGGAGCCGCCGCAGAAAAGCATTATCTTGGCTGTGTGCCACCAGCCGGGACGATTGCTGCGCACCATGCGCTCGCGCTGCATACATCTGCCGCTCGGCAATCTCGATACCGAAACCACCCTCCAGGTGCTGCGCGGCCTGCCTTCCGAGGCGGTGCCAGCGGAGGAGGGGGCACTCCGCCAGGCCGCCGAGCTTTCCAGGGGCAGCCCCGGCCATGCCATAGACCTGATCGGCTCCAAGGGGGCGGCGGCCTTCGCCGAATTCCTCAAGAAGCCCAAGCTCACCCCGGGGGTGGCAATCGAATTCGGCGCTGGTTTCGTGGGCCGCGAGGGGGCCGGGGACTACGCTATTTTCTGCGAATTGCTGGTCTCGTGGATCGCCACGAAAGCCCGCGATCAAGGCCTTGCCGGCCGCGGCGAAGCATTGGCGCTGGCCCATGACGAGATCAATGCTTCCCTCCGCCAGACAGATGCCCTAAATCTTGACCGCCGTCAGACGGTCACCGATGCGCTGATGCGCCTCGACGAGGCCCTGAAGGCATCCTGATCGATCAGTACGCGGATTTTCATGACGCCCAAGACCCACTATATCACCACCGCGATCCCCTATGCCAATGGCGCGCCGCATATCGGCCATGCCTATGAGCGCATCGCCACCGACGCCATGGCCCGCTTCAAGCGGCTCGATGGCTTTGACGTGTTCTTCGTCACCGGCATGGATGAGCACGGCCAGAAGATGCAGCAGACGGCGGCACGCGAGGGGCTAACACCGCTGCAACTGGCCGACCGCACGGCGGGGCAGTTCGAGGATATGGGCGAGGTGCTCAATGCCCGCGCCGACGACATCTTGCGCACCACCTCGGAACGCCACCGGCTGTCGGTTCAGGAAATCTGGCGGCGCATGGCCGCCAATGGCGACATTTACCTGTCGAAATACGCCGGCTGGTATTCGGTGCGCGACGAGGCCTATTACGCCGCCGACGAGACCGAGGAACGCGACAGCCGCCGCTTTGCCACCAAGACCGGAACGCCGGTCGAATGGGTCGAGGAGGAAAGCTATTTCTTCCGGCTCTCAAACTACGCGAAGCCGCTACTCGAACACTATGAAAACAATCCCGATTTCGTGACGCCTGAGCATTACCGCAACGAGATCGTCAGCTTCGTGAAGCGCGGCCTGATCGACCTGTCGATCAGCCGCACAACTTTCGACTGGGGCATTCCGGTGCCGGACGATCCGAATCATGTGATGTATGTGTGGGTCGACGCGCTGACCAACTATCTTTCCGCTACGGGTTTTCCTGACGGGGACAATCCGCGCGCGAAGTTCTGGCCGGCCGACGCCCATGTCATCGGCAAGGACATCACCCGCTTTCACGCCATCTATTGGCCGGCCTTCCTGATGTCGGCGAAGCTCCCCGTGCCGAAGCAGATCGTCGTTCACGGCTTCCTGTTTAGCCGCGGCGAGAAAATGTCGAAGTCGGTCGGCAACGTCGTGGCGCCAGCCGATTTGGTGCGCGAATACGGCGTCGACCAGACGCGCTATTTCTTCCTGCGCGAGGTGCCTTTCGGCCAGGACGGCAATTACAGCCACGAGGCCATCGTCAACCGGGTCAACGCCGACCTCGCCAACGACCTCGGCAATCTGGCCCAGCGCTCGCTGTCGATGGTGGCCAAGAATTGCGCGGGCAGGGTGCCGGTTTGCGGGGCGCTCACGGATGCTGACCGGGAAATACTGGCATCCGCCGATGCTATCCTCGTGGAGGCCCGCGCCCAGCTTGACGCCTATGCCATCAACAAGGCCCTCGATGCCATCTGGAAAGTGGTGGCGGATGCGAACCGCTATTTCGCCGGACAGGAGCCTTGGGCGCTGAAGAAGACCGATCCGGCCCGCATGGAGACGGTGCTCTATGTCACTGCCGAGGTGTTGCGCATCATCGGCATCCTGGCGCAACCTTACGTGCCGCAGTCGGCATCGAAGCTGCTCGATCTCGTGGCGGTGCTTGCGGACAAGCGGCAATTCGCCGATCTTGGGCAGCGGCTTGTCTCCGGCACGATGCTGCCAGCACCCTCGCCGATTTTCCCGCGCTATGTGGAGGAGGGGGAGGCCGCCTCCCCCAAGGCCTGACGCCATGCTGGTCGTCGACAGTCATTGCCACCTCGACTACGAGGGTCTGGCCGAGCGCCTGCCAGACGTGCTGGCGCGGGCCGAGGCCTCGGGCGTCGGTCTCATGGTGTCGATCTCGACACGCATTGCCAAATTTGCGCGGCTCAAGGCGATCGCGGAAGAAAATGCCAATGTTTTCTGCACGATTGGCACGCATCCTCACCATGCGCATGAGGAATTGGATGTCGGCGTGGATGAGATCGTGGCGCTTACTGCGCATCCCAAGGTGGTGGC
>JANPCA010000564.1:0-6013 GCA_031430715.1 Hyphomicrobiales bacterium
CGTCATGCCAGCGAAAGCTGGCATCCCGCTGTTTTGGCCCAGATTACAGTCGTTTGCAATTTTTTGACACACCCTGAGGAACCACGCGGCGCGCAGGGCACCTCAGCATGAGGATTTCTGTTATCCCGCCGCCTTCAGGGCCGTGTCGCTCACCAGGTCGGCAAAGCTCGGTTCGGCTGGCGGCACCTCGTCGCGGCGCTTGAAGGCGCTGTCGAGGGCGGCGATGGCGAGGCGGAGCTTGGCCAGTTCGCCCGCCAGGCCTTCCTCGAATTGTTCGACGGCCGCGATGGCCTCATCCTCAACTGGAACCTCGGCGGTCTCCTCGGCGGGCGGTTCAAACACTTCCGGCGCCGTCTCCATCTCCTGGCCATCGGGTAGATCGAAACTGAAGGTGTCGGCGGCCAAGCCGATTTCCATGGGCTTGCCGCCCGCCACAGGCATGGCTGGTGCCGCGGGTCCGGCAATATCCAAGGTGTCGGCGATCTCGGAAGGCAGAACGAAGGGAACGGCCTCCTGGGCCGCGAAGGCATTGGCGCCTTCCGCCTCGGGCCAGGGCGGCTCGAGCTGGGCTTCCCCGAACAGGTTGCCCTGCATGAAATCAACCTTCCATAGCCGCAGCAGGCTCGCGTCTTCTTCGGTCTCGACCCATTCGGCCACCGTCTTCATGCCGAGGGTGCGGGCCAGATCGATCAGCGAGCGGACGAAATACTGGTTGTCGTTGTTGTGGGCCAGATCGCTGCAGAAGGTGCCGTCGAGTTTCAAGACATCGACCGGCATGGCGCGGAGATTGCGGAACGAGGTATAGCCGGCACCAAAATCGTCGATGGCGACGCCGCAGCCCAGTTCGCGCAATTGTTCGACGAAGCGCACGGTTTCCTTGAGATCGCCCAGGGCCACGGTTTCGGTGATCTCGACGATCAGGCGGTTCACCACGTCACGATTGGAGCTAAGGATTTCGATGATATGAGGATACCAGCGCGGATCGGTGGCGGTGGTGCCGGAAATGTTGAAGGACAACCGGGCCGTGGGGTAGCGGTGCAGCGCCGCCACCGTCATCTGCACCACGGCGCGGTCGATCAGGCGCACCAGCCCGAGCTTCTCGGCCACCGGGATCAGGTGACCCGCCGCCACGATCTCGCCCGCCTGGTCGGTCATGCGCAACAGCGCCTCATGGAACACCGGCACGCCGGTCTCGCCATCGACCACCGGCTGGAAGGCCAGGCGGAAGCGGTCCTCGCGCAGGCAGCGCACGATTTCGGTCGCACTATGGGCATTGAGCGAACGCTCCGAGGAACGCTGCTGCGAGGGCTTGTAGATAACGCAGCCATCCGAGGGCTGCTTCCTCGCCTCGGTCAATGCCTCCTCGGCGCGGGCCACCGCCGTGTTGGGGTCGGCGGCATGTTTCGGCAGGATGAGCGCTCCGATCGACAGGAGCGCCCAGACGGGGCCGCGCTCCGTCTCGATGACACTCTCGCGCGCCACGCTGAGGAAACGCTCGGCGGCGATATTTAAATCTTCCTCACCGCAATTGTTGAGGATCAGGCCAAATTTCGAGCCTGAATAACGTGCGATGGCATCGCCGGTGCGCACCACCTGGCGCAATCGCCGGCCCATGTTGATGATGACTTCGTCAGCCACTTCGAAACCATAGGCGTCGTTCACCACCGACAGATTGTTGATGGCGGCGATGACGAAGGCGCAGACCGTGTTGTCGCGGCTGGCGACCGTCATGGCGCCGCCCAGCGCTTCCATCATGCGGCCGCGGTTCATCATGCCGGTCAGGGGGTCGCAATTGCCGAGGAAACTCAGGTGCTGGTCGCGCATGTGGCGCTCGTCGATGCGGCGTACCGTGCCGAAGGCTTCGGCCGGACGGCCGTCGGGACCGGCGAACCAGCGGCCATTGTCCTCGAGCCACAGGCTGGCGCGGCCCATGCGGCCTTCGGGCCTGAACTTGTATTCGATCTGGAAGGCGACGCCCGCACCATCGTCAGCGGTATTGGAGCGCATGACGGTATCATAGCGGCTGGTGAAATTGTCGGGATCGAGGAAGGAGGCGAAGCCACGGCCACTGCCGAAGCCGCGCGGGTCGCCGCCCAGCACGTCCGCCGTATTGGACGACCAGATGATTTCGTCGCTCTCGATGTTCCAGTGATAGGCCGCGAGCCCCGAGGCTTCCACGGCGGCGCGGATGGCATCGTCGCCGATCGGCGCCGGGGCTGCCTGCGGATTGGTCTGCGGCGGGCTTTCGCCTGCCTCCTGGCGCTCGAAGCTGAAGGGTGATGACGGTTGTTGCTCGTTCAAGGTGTCTCCCCCGGCACAAATCCTGCCTGCCCGCGATCGGGACGAATCGCGGCTTCCACAAGTGCTACCCTGCCAAGTCTAAACAAGATCGAAAAATCATTTGTTAACGACGCGGCATCAAAATCCCAGCGCCATCCCGTCCTTGCGCGGGTCGGAGCCGCCGATGAGGAGGCCGCGCTGCCAGTCGATGGCGATGGCCTGGCCGCCGCCCAAAGGTTTCGGCGCCGCCTCAATGCGGTGGCCCTTGGCGGCGAGTGCCGCTTTCACCGCCTCCGGCACGCCCGATTCTGCCAAAACTATTCCCGCCGACGGGAAATAGCGCGGCCAATCGATGGCTTCCTGCGGGTCCATGCCGTAGACGTAGCGGTTCACCGCCACCGTCATGTGGCCCATGGGCTGGTAGTCGCCGGCCATCACGCCGAAGCTCATGTCGACCAGCCCGTCCTTTTTCGCCATGGCGGGGATGATGGTGTGCAGCGGGCGCTTGCTTGGGCCGATGCAGTTGGGATGGGCCGGATCGGTCACAAAGCAGGCGCCGCGGTTCTGCAGCGCAATGCCGGTCCGGGGCGTCACGATGCGGGAACCGAAACCTTCATAAAGCGAATTGATGAAGGACACGGCGAGGCGTTTGTGGTCCACCACCGAGAGATAGACGGTGTCCGACTGGCCCATGACGGTTTCAATATCGAGCGCCCGGTCCATGCCGATCAGACCGGCGAGCTTCGCCGCCGTGGCGTGGCTCAGAAGCTCGTCGACGGGAACCTCGGCGAAGGCCGGATCGGCGATGTGGCGGTTGCGCAGTTCCCAGCTCAGTTTCATTGCCTCGATTTCGAGGTGATGGCGCTCGGGCGAGGCGGGGTCGAAGCGGCGGATGCCGATCTCCGACAGGATATTGAGGGCGATCAAGGCAGTGAGGCCCTGGCCGCTGGGCGGTATTTCGAGAATCTGATGGCCGGCGAACTCTGTGGCGATGGGCTTCACCCAGGTTGATTGGTGGACCGCGAGATCATCGCGCGTCAGGAGCGAGCCCTTGGGCCTCAGGGTTGAAATGATATCCTCGGCAATCGCTCCCGCATAAAAGGCATCGGTGCCTTCCCTGGCGATCAGCTTCAGGGTTCCGGCCAGGGCCGGATAGGCCATGATATCACCCTCGCATGGCGCCCGGCCCTGTTTCAGATAATGCATCCGCCCGCCCTGATCGGCGGCGAGATCGCCGGCAAGGCCCAGCCAGTCGAGGGCGACGCGCGGGGTGACCGGGACGCCCGCTTCCGCCAGAGCGATGGCGGGATCAAGCGCCTCGCCAAGCGTCATGGTCCCATAGGTCTTCAGCAATTGCTCCCAGGCATCGATGGCACCCGGTACCGTCACGGCATGGATCGAGCCCTTGGCGATACGGTCGAGCCCGGAGGCCTTGAGCCAATCGGCATCGGCCGCCATGGCCGCGCGCCCCGAGCCGTTAAGCCCCTTCACCTTGCCATCGGGCGTACCCACCAGGGCAAAACAGTCGCCGCCGATGCCGGTCATGGCTGGTTCAACGACGCAAAGAACCGCCGAGGCCGTCACTGCCGCATCCACCGCGTTACCGCCCGCCCGCAAGACGTCGATAGCGGCAAGCGTGGCCAAGGGGGCCGAGGTGGCGGCCATGCCGCGCGTACCGAAAGCGGTAGAGCGGCCGGGGCGTTCGAAGTCGCGCATCGTCTCAGTGTCCCTTTTAGATGCCTCGTTACGGGAGCTTGGGGCGTCTGGGGAAAAACTCCCGGAAACGTCGCTACTGGGATCGCATGGGCTTGAGGCCCATTGCAAGAACGTTCCACTCGACATTTCCCGCCGGTGCTTTAACTGCGGGAGAAAATTCAAACCATACAGGGGAGCACAGTATGTCCACGGTCAAGAGCGATATCGAGATCGCGCGCCAAGCGAAAATGAAACCGATCATGGAGATCGGCCGAGGTCTCGGCATCCCCGAAAAGGACCTGATCCCCTATGGCCATACCAAGGCCAAGGTGCATCTCGACTATATCGAGACGCTGAAAGACAAGCCCGACGGCAAGCTGATCCTGGACACCGCCATCAACCCGACGCCGGCCGGCGAAGGCAAGACCACCACCACGGTGGGTTTGGGCGACGGTCTCAACCGCATCGGCAAGCGCGCCATGATTGCGCTGCGCGAACCCTCGCTCGGCCCTTGCTTCGGCATGAAGGGCGGTGCGGCCGGCGGCGGTTACGCCCAGATCGTGCCGATGGAAGACATCAACCTGCATTTCACCGGCGACTTCCATGCGATCACCAGCGCTCACAATCTGCTCTCGGCGATGATCGACAATCACATCTACTGGGGGAATGAACTTGGTATCGACACCAGACGCGTCGCCTGGCGCCGGGTGATGGACATGAACGACAGGGCGCTGCGCGACATCGTCTGCTCGCTGGGTGGTGTTGCCAACGGCTATCCCAGGGAGGCCGGCTTCGACATCACGGTGGCTTCCGAGATCATGGCGATCCTCTGCCTTCCACCTCGATCGCCGATCTCGAGCGCCGCATGGGCCAGATCGTCGTCGCCGCCAAGCGCGACAAGGGCCAGATTCTCGCCAAGGACCTCAAGGCGCCGGGCGCCATGACGGTGCTGTTGAAAGACGCGCTGATGCCCAACCTGGTGCAGACGTTGGAAAACAATCCGGCCTTCGTGCATGGCGGCCCCTTCGCCAACATCGCCCATGGCTGCAATTCGGTGATGGCGACCAAGACCGCCATGAAGCTCGCCGATTATGTGGTGACCGAGGCGGGTTTCGGTGCCGATCTGGGTGCCGAGAAGTTCTTCGACATCAAGTGCCGCAAGGCGGGATTGACGCCCGCCGCCACTGTCATCGTCGCCACCGTCCGGGCCCTCAAGATGCACGGCGGCGCGGCCAAGGACGAACTCAAGGTCGAGAACGTCGAAGTGCTGAAGAAGGGCTTGGCCAATCTCGGCCGTCACATCGAGAACATGAAAAAGTTCGGCGTGCCGATCGCCGTCGCCGTCAATCACTTCATCTCGGACACCGATGCAGAGATCGAAGCAATCAAGGCCTATTGCAAGGAACATGGTGTAGAGGCCTTCAAATGCACCCACTGGGCCCATGGCGGGGCCGGCATCGAGGAACTGGCCCGCCATGTTGCGGCCATCGCCGACAAGGACTCCTCGCAGTTCAAGCCGATCTATGGCGAGGACTTGGCCCTGTGGGACAAGATCAAGACCATCGCGCGAGAAATCTACCGGGCCGACGATATCGTTGCCGACAAGAGTGTGCGCGACCAGCTGAAAGGTTATGAGGCGCAAGGCTACGGCAAGTTCCCCATCTGCATGGCCAAGACACAATATTCGTTTTCGACCGATCCCAATCTCAAGGGCGCGCCGACAAACCACGTGGTGCCGATCCGTGAAGTCAGGCTTTCGGCGGGGGCCGAGTTCATCGTGGTGATCTGCGGTGAAGTCATGACCATGCCGGGCCTGCCACGCGTGCCGTCAGCCGAAGTGATTGGCCTCGATGCACGCGGCCAGATCGAAGGGCTGTTTTAAGACCATGGCCAAACTGATTGACGGAAAAGCCATCGCTGAAGCCTTGCGTGTCCGCATCGGCAGGGCGGTCGCAAGCTTGAAGGCGGAGCACCATCTCACACCCGGCCTTGCCGTCGTGCTGGTCGGCGAAGACCCCGCATCAAAAGTCTATGTCGC
>JANPCA010000565.1:0-8748 GCA_031430715.1 Hyphomicrobiales bacterium
GTCACGCCGCGCATGGTGGCGCCGCCAGGGTCGTTGGGGTGGTTGACGTAACCGCCTTCATGTTTGAGAACGGCAACGAGCGCGGCGGGGTAATTTGATTTCATCACATGTCCTTTCCGGAGATCACGGGCTGCGGCGCGACGGATGACCAGCCCTTGCCGACTGCCACAAAGCAGGTCTTCTGGCCGTCGCTGTACAGAATGCTGAACGTCTGAGTTGCCGGGTTGGCGTGAACGGTGATCCGCTTGCCGCCCTCCACCACGCCAGCTCCGATGAGCTGCTCCTTATATTTGCTGGTCTTCAGCCCTTCCTCGATCAAGCCGGACGGAAAGCACCGCTGTTGCGCCAGCGCTGGCGTGGCGAGACAGAGAGCAAGCACGGCGAGGACAAGCTTCATGGCTCAAGCTCCAAAATGGACATAGATACAGATGACGCGGGCCGGAGACGCGCAGGCGTGTTCCTGACGATCTTGCGAGGGCCGCACGGCGCCGGTTCCGTCCTTCACGAGTCCTTCGGCGATGAAGCCGCGTGAGGTGAGATAGCGCACCCGGTAGCCGTCAGGAGTCAGAACTATGGCGCCGGGCTCCACCGGCTCGCAGTCCTGTTTCGAACAACAGCCGGACTCATACCAGTGCGCGGCGCCACCGGCCGGATGACCAAGGCCGCGCGGAATGATTCCATCGGCGTGTCCAGTTCCGTGCAGCGCTGTCAGAGCAAGAAGCGCGAGGCCGAACCTCTTCATGGTTGCTCATCCTTTCCGGGCGGCACCAAAAAATAGTTGCTTTCACGCTCGACAACTTTTGTCGGATAGCCGTCAGGCGACAGGATAACGGTGACGACGGCGCGGTAGATGCCCGGCTCGAAGTAGCATTCGCGGCCCTCCCGGCGCATCAGCCATGACAGCTTTGTCGCGGTCGGCGGCAGGTCGCGGTCTTTCTTGTAAGTCGCCACGCCCGAGCCCGCACAATAGATCGTGCCGAGCAGGTCTTTGTCGTTCCTGTACCGCAGAACGTTGACAGCCCATGTCCCTGACACGTCGGCCTTGAACGTTCGAGCATAGGTGATGCGCGGATCGTCGCCGGGCTGAGCGTCATCGACGTGAAACTCGGTGATTTCCATCCATGCCGTCGCGGGAAGGTAGTTTTTCCAAGTCTGAATGGCGGCATAGCCAAACAGGGCCAGCATCGTGCCGAGCATTGTTCCAACCATGGCCGTTTTCATTTGCCGCCCCACTTGAAAAGCGGGACGATGACCGATTGCCAGCCCTGGATCGCCGCGACGATAAGCAGAAAAGACGCCAGCAGCCACTTGATGACGCCCCAACCCTTGAGGCGGGTTTCAGCCCACAGTTTCGAAACCTGTTCGCGCCGGATGATTTCCGAGATTTCCGGCGCGTGATCGCTGAACGTCGTCATGACGCGCTTGAACAACGCGAGCTGCGCCGGGTCTTTGAAATGAAGAAGATGGCCCTCCTCCATCGCCGCCAGCAGTTCGCGGATTTTAATCACATCCTCACGGGACAGGTCGCGCTCGGGCATGTCGCTTTCCTTCACCCAGTTCGTCACTTCGGCAGCGGATCGAAACGGGCATTGCCGGTGTACTGCGCGGCATTGGTGTTGACGACGACGGAGCGCGAGCCATCGGGCGGCGCGTTGCCCACCTTGCCACCCGTGCCATCGCCGTATCGAGTGTCACCGCAGTCGCCGGGATCGCCATCGGTTCCGCCGATCACGAGGTTCGTGCCATTGCACTGCTGCATCCATGTCTGCATGACATTGTAGTCCCAGGCGCCGTACCAATCGGAGTGGAACGACTGCCCGTTAAGTAACGGACTGCCCGGCACCATGCGGTCGGATGAGAGGTACCACTCCTTATAGTCAGTCTCGCCTTCGTGTTTAAAATAGGCCGACAGTTCGAACGAAACGAGTTGATACCAGCCTTCCGGGCACATCGAGCGGTTGGTGTTATTTTCCTTGACCAGGTAGCGGACGTGGCCGCGCCCGTTGGGGCTGGTCAGGTTCACGCCGTCCCAACACACTTGACCGCTGGCGCTCGCCACCATGTAGGAGGTGGCGGAACTGGCGCATGTCAGAGTGGCGGTGCCGTCGGCATTTCTGAGCCATGGCTGATATTCGAAGCCTGCACGCGGCGAATTGGCATTGCTGCCGTTGATCGAAGTCACGTTGTCAACACAGTGCCAACCCACGAAACCCGCATCGTAGGGGCCGGGCACGAGGTAGCTTTGGCGCCCGCCATCGGCAGCACTGGCCGCGTTTGCGGCGGTGATCTCAGCGGCGGTGATGGTATTGTTCACATCGTCCGGCCTGACGCCGAACACGAAATTGAACCCGCGCGGAATGCGGATGGTGCGGTCGCTCTGACTCGTGGCGATATTATAATAGACGATGGCCACGCCGGGCTTGACGATCATCGTCTTGCCGTCGCCGATGGCGTTGTCTTTCAACAGGGCCGGATACCAGTAACCGGAATTGTTGATCGGCCCGCCCGCGCACGTCGAAGTTCCGGCCCGGCCCTCGTGCGGTTTATTATAACTTGTGCGCAACTGCTCATAAGTTGAGTCGGCGCCCATCGTGTTATTGCCGAAGAACGTGTGAAGATGCGAGACGTTGCGGCGCCCCGGAAACACAATTGGGTCTTCATAGGCGTGGTGACTGTAGTTACAGTGTGTGCGGAACTTAGCTTCGCCACCCGCAGCACCTTTATTATAGGGCGAGACTTTCCAAGCCCCGACGTTGAAGTTGCTGGGAATGATCGGCGGTTCCCACGCGAAGGCGGCGGGAGTTCCGCCTGGAATGTCGCGGGTTCCCGTGCCCAGCAGGGGCAGCCATGTCAGACCGGTAAGAGTCGGTACGTCGAGCGGGATGGTCGGATAGACTGGCACCTGTATCTGGTAGGGGCGAATGTTCGGGCGAGGTTTGACCGGCCCGGACTCATGGCTATGCTGAGCGATGGCTGCGGGGGCAAGCGAGAGCAGCGCTGAGATGATGAAAGCAAGCTGGCGCATCAGTGCCTCGTGATAAAATCGATGACAAGATCGGAAGCGCCGAACGTCATGGCGGTTGTACCCAAGTAGACAAGGGCCACGCTCACATCATCGGTGCCGCTCAGCGGGAAAAGCGGAACTGCTAGGGAACCGAGGTTGGCGATATAGTTCAACGTGTTGTCGCGGTAGTACGAGGAAAACACTTCTACTCGGTCAAACAGTGCGAGTGCATCCGTGTCGGACAGCGACATGGCCGCGCCCTGGCCGGGGAACGTCACGGCGGCGTTGAGCAACATGACGGCGATGTCCGGTCTCTGATAGCCTTTATCCAAAACCCGGACGCCGTGTAGCCAGCCGCTGGCATCGGTGCCGCGCGTCAAGCCGCTGAGCGTGACAGGCTGATGAATGACCTTGCCGACACTGGCCGTCGCGGTCACGGCGGTAGTGTAGATGGCACTGGGCGACCATCGCGTGGTGCGCATCTCGCCGGCGATTGGAATTCCAGCGGTATCTACCAGCGTCTTGGCGCCCGCGTGAACGCTATCAGCGCCGATGGTGTTGAGAAAAGTCTGGACCTTGCCCAGCGCCGTATTGAGGAATGAGTTTGCCAAGTTACTTGTCCTTTATCCGCTGATGATTTGCGCGCCGCTGCCGCCGGTCACGCTGCGCTGAATGGCTCCGATGTCGAGATAGTTTGCGAGCGTTGGCGGGGCCAAAGCGGCAAGCAGGGCGGGCGATCCGGCTCCGGGCTGGAAGTTCGCGCCGACGATATTGATCAGCAGCGGATCGGTTGTGATGTCCAAGGCGTTCGGCACGAAGCCGCTGGAATAGTTCTTGGCGCTATCGGTGTGAAAGATGATGTTCTTGCGGTGAACCCCGAGCGGTTCGGCACTCAGGATTTCAATGTTGAACTCGCCGGAGGCGTCGCCGTTGTTCACGGCAATATTGTTGAGCAGGATGAAAGCCAGATCCGCATCGGCGGTTTCGATCCCGGAGTTACCGCAGTTGGCGATAGTGTTGCCGATGAAGGTCTGAATGGCGACGGTGGCAATGCTGGCGCTTGAATAATAGACGCCTTGCGCGGCGCATGTGTCGATCACGTTGCCGATAAACACGCCAGCGCCTGGCGAAGCGTCGGTTGCGATCACCCCGGCGCCGGTCACGTCATGGATATAGCAGTAGTACCAGGATGAAGCCGAGCGGGCATTATAGCCGTTGGTGGCGTTTGAGCCGGTGATCTCGCAACCGATGAAATAGTTGTGCGAGATGGAACTGGTCTGCTGCATGACGCTTGTGGCCGTGCCGCCGGTTTTCGTCAGCTTGCAGTTGACGAAATACCACGTGTTGCTGAGCGAGATCGTCATGGTCGAGGCGACTGTGTTGTCAAGTTCGAGGTCTTGCACCAGCCAATTTGTAAATGTACTGCAAGTCAGCGTAATGCCGGTGGTGCCGGTGATCTTCGGCCTGGGGCTGGCCTGTTTTCCCTTGAGGGTGATGAAACCGTCTGTGGAGTTGCCGCTGCTCCGCGCCGTGAGCGTCGTCGCCGTGGTGATGTCGTTGTTGATGACGACGGTCCAGCCGGCCTTCAGCGCGCCCTCGAGGTTGCTGGCGCTGGGCAGTAGATGCCTGCCGCCGATGGCCCAAGCGCTGTTGGCAATCGAGCCGGTCGGAGCGGTATCGACAGTCACGGTGTCGAGTCCGTCGTCCACGGCAGTGATGCGGAATATTTTCTGGTTCGCGTTGGTGGCGTCGGCAATGTAGATCGTGGCACTGCCGTCGGTCGGAATGGCGGAAAGGTTGGGCGTGCCGGTCAGCGTCACCGTTGTTCCGGCCACGGAACATCCGTTTGCGCCGCTCACCGTGGCGGCGGATGCGTCAGTTGAACCTGAGTTAGTGACGGCGCCGCCATTGCCCGCCGTGTCGATGTAGAGGGTTGGAAATGCCATGCTCAGGCATCCATCTCAAAGTAGCTGACGGTGACTGTGAGGTGTCCACCGGTCGGGGCGCCGCACGTCAGCCGCAGTTCCTGGTCTGCCGCGCCAACCGCCAAAATGCCGGCCCCGGCCCCACGCGCCACGCCGCCACCGGCGGGGATAGCCCTCGCGTCGAGCACCACGCCCACCACCGGTGTTGCCGCCGCAGCGGGAATGGTGGCAGCCCCAAAGCCCATACGGGCATCGACCGCAACGCTGTTCGCGCTGGATGCCAGAACCTGATACCCGGTGACCGCCACGCGCTTGTCAGCCGCCACGGCCATCAGGGCCAGATTGGTTTGGGCGCCGTCAGCGGCGGCAATGGTGACCGTGGTTGAGACCGTGTTGCGGTGGCCGTTGACCACGGCTGAGATGAACTGAACCACCGTATCGGCTTCGGTTGTGGAATACCCCGCTACCCGCTTGTCGATGGAGGTTGCTTCGGCGGCAAGGGCGAGTCTTGGATTGGCCATGGCGTTTTAATCCTATAAGAGAATGATCAGAAGGTCGTCGTCGAGCGGTGGCCCGGCGATGCTCAGCGGCCTGGTGAGCAGGACGCCCACCGCAATGGCGGTAACGAGAGGTGGAGGTGGAGGTTCGCCGGCGCCCTGCCGCTTCGGCGGCAATCCCAATCCAAGGATCAGCCGCATGATCAGGCGAGGATCCCGGCGATCTTCTGGCCCGCCTCGACATGGAACTGCAGCCGTCCGCCCGCCTCCACAAAGCGTGACGTGGCGCCGTTTATGGCGGCAGCCGGGGCGGCTCCGATGTTGATCCAGCACGCCTCGGCGGCGTAGAGGCTGACGATGTTCTCATCATCGGCGCAACTCAGGGTGCCGGCCGCACTACTCGATGTGAGGGTCATCGCCTGGGTGCGCGCCATGGCGCCGATCTCGACCGGGGCCAGGCGCTCGCGGCGGGTGAAGGCGGACGTATAGGTTACGATAAGGGCCATGAGTGTCTCCTTGGAGTCAGCGGTTCGCCGCGTCCGTCACGGCGCGGATAATGAAGTGAATGATGCCTAGGGTGCCGTGATGAAGTCGGCGGCGACGCGCCATATGACGTTGGTGGTGGCTGGGCAGACGATGGTCGTGGCGGTGGCCGCAACACTGGAGCGGAGCGGCGCGGACCCATCGACGGACACGGCATAGACCGTGCCCTGCATCGCCGCATCCGCCGGGATCGAGAATGCCCGCGAACCCGGCAGATTGGTGGTGGTGACAATGACCGGGGTCGACCCCGCCGTCAGCAGTGACGCCGCGTGGCGTTCGAGCCGAATCCTGTTGATGTGGTGGAACAGGCCCACCGGCGGGGCGGGCAGTGTCAGCGTCACGGCGGCACCCGCTACCCCGGTGTTGGTGGCATGGCCGTCGCTGGGCCGGAGTACCGCATCGACGGACGTTACGGCATTGTCGGCGGCCAGCGTCACACTGGCGGCACCCGAGGTATAAGCCGAGCAGCGGACCCGCAATTGCGTAAACATCGAACACGGGCCGGTGAACACGGCAGTTGCGCCGGTGAACACCATCAACTGCAGGAAGGCGCCGTAGCCGCCGCCCGGCGCCAGGACGCGCATCGGAATGGTCTGCCAGCTGGTGTTGTCGATCGCGCCCTCGACCACCAGGGTTCCGGTGAGGCCCGCACCGACCAGAAGCGTCGTGGTGGCGCAGCCATCGGCATTGATGGTGACGGTGCTGTTGAGGGCGGTGATGTTGCCGGTCAAGGCGATGTTCTCGCGCGGGTGCAGATTGCCGGCGCTCAAGTCGCGTGAAATCTTGGCCATGTCAGTTGACCCTGTATTGAAGGTTGAGGGGGCCGGAGTGGTGTTCGGCGAAACTCAGAGTCAGCAGAAAGGAGCCGGTGGCGGGGTGCGCCGTCATCGCCCAGAGATTGGTGAATTCGGGCTCGTTTTCGGCGCTGTCCGGGGTGGCCGTCAGCCTGATCTCGATGACCGATGCGGCGCTGACAGCGGCATCGCTGACGGTGGCCTCGAAATCGCTGACGCCGATGCCGTTGGGAAGGACTGCCTGATAGGCCGTCCAAGCGCCGCCCGCGTTCGATGCGGCAACCCAACCGGTATTTCCCGCGCCCGATTCCTTGCGATAGATCGTGGTGTTCGTGCCGCCATCCTCGCGGGCATAGAGCGATCCCACGGGTGCGGTAATGGCACCCTCCGGCGATCCCGTGCCGGACAGAACGCGCGGACCCGTTTCGCTCCCCAGCCGCAAGGCCTTGACGAAGAATTCCCTGAGGATCGGAAAAGCCAAGATCGATCAGCCGACGACAGTGATCCGCATCGCGTTGGACGCCGGTGCCGTATCGAACAGCAGCGTCACCTGATTGGTGGTGGTGTGCTGCACCTCGCAGAGTACTGCGCGCTTCGTTCCGCCGGTCTCGCGGACGTAGACATTGACATCGAGGGTGCCGAGGTTGTGGGTGATCGCGTAGGACGTTGCCGAGCCGTCGCCGAAGTCCTGGCTGAAGCGCTTGGCGCGGCCCGAATAGGTGGCGAGTTTCAGCGGCGTGACGATCCGGGCGTCGTCGCTGCCGGCGTCGGTTTCGGCCTGGGTGGCGATCTCGGCAATGCCGGAGGACGATTCCGAAGCGGCTGAAACGGCGGTGCCGAAAGCGATCCAGATAATGTTGTTGGTGCCGATGACGCCGTTGACTTGAGTCTGGCGCCAGGTGGTTCCGGCATTGGAGGTGCCCTCATCGACGGTGACGATGGCGCTTTCCATCTCGTCGAAGGTCGAGGCGTCCGCCGTGCGGGTCGCCGGGGTGGCGGCGCCGTTCCAGACATAGAGGCCGTTCTCGGCCTGCGCCGTCTGGTTCTTGAGCAGGATACGGTCGCCCGAGGTCAGCGAGATGCTGTCCATGCTGGCGCCGGGCGCTGAAACCGTGACGTTGACAGTCGAGGCGGCGCGCACATTGTCCTTGGGCGCCAGGCCCTCGATCGCCGCGTTCAACTGCTCATAGGTAACGACATGGCCCGATGCCGTGCCGGGCGCCGCGTTGATAATGGGAACGCGGCTCTCGGCATCGATCTGACGTTTCAACGGAATAGCCATCGGTCTTCAGTCCCTTTCTAAGTGCAGTGCGCGAACCCGGCGAAGGGTACGTCGAAGATGATTTGCAGTGTAACCGCCGACAGGTGGACGACCTCGCCGCCCAGCGTCTCGACGCCACCGGTTGTCGTCACCGAGACCGAAGGCCGGAACCCCAGATTATGCGCCACCGTCCACGCCGCCGCCGCCGAAGACTGGGTATGGTAATGGCGCGATGTTCCGGGCCCGCCATTCCCGCCGTCCGTGACGCTGATCACTGTGACGGGCGCCGCAGCCACCGGTGCGGCGGGCGCCACCCCAAACCCGCCATGCGCGCGGGTGATGGCCAGCGGCACGCGCCGCTTTATCCGTAACTGCGATCCCGGCATGGCGGCTAAAGAACCGTCACCGGCATGGAAAACGTGCCGTCGCCGCCGGTGATCCATTCGTTGCGTCCGCCGTCGATGCGCTTCACATCCCAGACGAAAGTCTGGGGGTCCATGGTCATCAGCGCCGCCGCCACATTCACCCGGATGCCGTTGCTCGAGCCGCCGGGCGTAGCCTGGCCGGTCACCAGCGTTCCGGCCGCCGTCGATAGTTTGAGGAGTGCGGAACCCATGCCGGGCCTCGACCGGATGTGCATCTCGCAGGCCCAGCCCCCGGTCGGCACCGGCTTGCCCTTGGCATCGACCACCGGAATGGTTTCGTCTTTCCAGTCGGTCTCGGT
>JANPCA010000566.1:0-11443 GCA_031430715.1 Hyphomicrobiales bacterium
TGATGGGACTGGGCGAAGTGGGCGGCGGACGCGATTCGAGCACCATCTTCGATGGTTCGGACGGCACCAGATCCTATCAGGCGATCTCTTTTGTGGGTAAGGCGAAAGCGCCGGGCAGCATCGCCCGCGATCAGTCCAACCCGGAGGCCCGGCCCCTGGTTGAGGTCGCCGCCTGGCCCATGACGATCAGCTACTTCCCCACCGATGAGGGTGGCGAGACACCCGAATATCAGGTGTCGTTCGACATGTACGCCAATGGTGTCGCCACCGGGCTGGTGCTCGACTACGGCGACTTCGCCCTGGCGGGCAAGCTCGTCAAGCTGCAGATGCTGGAGCCTCCGAAATGCCCGTGAGGTTTTAAGTCAACGGACGGGACAAGCACCCGATGGCCAATATCAAGCCGCTGGACGGAACGGACGAGGTCGGGGAATTCCTCGACAAGGTCCGTGCCATGCCGCCCGTGGCAGCGCAAGGGACGCGCGGCCGCCTGGTGCTGGCCATGGACGCGACCTTGAGCCGCCAGCCCACCTGGGACCGGGCGCTATCGATACAGGGCGGCATGTTCGCCGAAACCGGGCGCATCGGCGGGCTTGACGTGCAGCTCGTCTATTTCCGCGGCTTCGACGAGTGCCGCGCCTCGAAATGGACCTCCGACACGGATAATCTGGCCAGGCTCATGTCGGGCATCCGCTGCATGGGCGGCAATACCCAGATCTTGCGCGTTCTGAAACATCTGCGGGCCGAGGCGGCGGTGGCCAGGATCAACGCCTGTGTCTACATCGGCGACGCAATGGAGGAAAACATCGATCAGCTGGCCCATGCGGCGGGTGAGGTGGGTCTGCTCGGTATTCCGGTCTTCATGTTCCAGGAGGGCCGCGATCCTCTCGCCGAAACCGGCTACCGCGAGATTGCAAAGCTCACGCGCGGTGCCTATTTCCGCTTCGGCGCCGATTCGGCGAAGACGTTGCGCGAGCTCCTGACGGCGGTCGCCGTCTACGCGGCGGGAGGCCGGGCGGCGCTCAAGGATCACTCCGCTCAAACCGGCGGCGCGGCAGCCTTGTTGCTCGAACAGATGAAGTCATAAACAACGATGCTCAATTTCCTGCTCGGCGTGGTGATCGTGTTTGGCGGCTGGTGGCTGGTGCGCGGGCTTGCCAATGCCCAACCCGCCCAGGTGCGCGGCCTGATGCGCAAGGTGGCGGGCGGCGGGCTGATCGCGCTGTCGGGCGTGCTCGCCCTGCGCGGCGGGTTCAATCTCGCCATGCCGGTGTTTCTCTTGGGGCTGGGCCTGATGGGCCAGCACATGGTCTTTCCCAACGGCATGCCCTGGCAACGCAAATCCGAAGGACAGAAATCGAAAGTTGCCACCAGCCTGCTCGCCATGGAACTCGACCATGATTCGGGCCAGATGGACGGCGAAGTACTGGCGGGCGCCTTCAAGGGCCGCAAGCTCCACAGCCTGTCGCTGGAGGAAATGCGCGGGTTTCATGCCCAATGCACGGGCGTCAACGACCAGAGCCGGGCGCTGCTCGAAGCCTGGATCGACCGGGTGCGGCCCGAATGGCGGGCCCAATGGAACGGGCAGGGCGCATCGACTGCTGCCACCGCCAGCGGGCGCATGTTGCGCAAGGAAGCATTGGCCATTCTCGGTCTCAAGGAAAATGCCTCGCCAGACGAGGTTCGCGCCGCCCACCGGCGGTTGATGAAGACCGCCCATCCCGATCTCGGCGGCTCCGACTATCTCGCCGCCAAGATCAACGAAGCCAAGGAATTATTGCTTCAGGAGAGTGGCGCGAGGATCTGACACTGCGACTTGCGCTTGACGATCTGCTTGCAGGCGGCCTTTGCCTCGATCTCCGTGAAGCCCGAGAACCGGGCCCGGTAGGTGACCGTCTTGCCCTTCTCGACGGTCACTGTCAGCGCGGTCTTTCCCCGCAGCGGCTCCACCACTTTCTTGCGGATGCTGGTCAGTTGCGCCTGGGCATCGGGCTTGGTGCTGTAGGCGCCGACCTGGATCGACCAGTTGCCCTCGAAGGGCAATGCGGCGACGGTTTCGGCATCGGCCTGCTGTTCGGCAGGCGACTTCACCGCAAAGGGCAGGCCGTCTGGCGGCGGCACGTCGCCGACCGAAGGCTGAATGACCTGGGGTGATTCGGCCTGCTGCCGCGGCGCGGCCACCTGCGGGGTGGGTTCGGGTGCAGCTTCGACCTGCCTGATGGTCGATCCTTCGGCCACCATCACTTGCTGCTGCGGCTCGCCGGTGTCGCCCTCTTCAGCCGTATCTTCCATGGCCGGAGCTTGGGCTACTTGAGACTCGACGACAGGCGCCTCGGCGGGTGGCGGTGATGCTTGCTGTTTCTTGCGGCCGAAGATCGAACCCTTTGGTTTCATCGAACGGTCCGTCCCGGCCGTCACCACCGGATCGATGGCGCCCTTGGAAGAGCCGGCGGTGGCGGCGACCATCCGGCCGTTGCTGGCGCTGGCGAACTCGGCCTGCAGCATCTTCTTCATGAAGGCATCGCGCGAGGCGCCGCTGCGGCCGCCCAGCACCACGCCCACCAGGCGCTTGTCGCCGCGCCGCACCGAGGACACCAGATTGAAACCCGACGCATTGATATAGCCGGTCTTGATGCCGTCGGTGCCCTCGAACTTGCCGAGCAGACGGTTGTGGCCCTTGATGGTGCGGCCGTTGAACACGAAGGACTGGCTGCGAAAGTAAGGATAATATTGCGGGAAATCGCGCATCAGGCGCAGGCCCAGGGTGGCCATGTCGCGGGCCGTCGTCACCTGGGCCGGATTGGGAAGCCCCGAGGCGTTGGCGAACATCGAGCGGCTCATGCCGATGGCCCGCGCGGTGCGCGTCATGCGCCGGGCGAAGGCCTGCTCGGTGCCGCCAAGATTTTCGGCGACGGCGGCGGCGACATCGTTTGCCGACTTCACCACCAGCGCCCGGATGGCGGTTTCGACGGTGATCGAATTGCCAGGCTTCACACCCAGTTTCGAGGGCGCCATGGCGGCGGCGCGCGCCGACATGCGAATGGGCGAATTGAGCTTGATCTTGCCCGCCTTCAAGTCCTGGAACAGGACATAGAGCGTCATCATCTTGGTGAGCGAGGCTGGATGGCGGATGCCATCGGCGTCCTCGGCATGGAGAAGCCTGCCATTGCGGGCATCGACCGTGACCGCGGCAAACTTCGGCTTAGCCTCGGCAAATCCGGCACCGGCCATCGCCAGTGCGGCAACCACCAGCAGGCCCGGCCATATCTTCGCAAACCCCATGCCAACTCCACTCTTCCGGCAGACCGATCCGGTCTCATTAACACAAGAGAGCCGCACCGGCCACCCTTGCCGGTCCAACCCCGCGGCGTCCCCCAGGACCACAGTGCACTTTGACCTAAAGTCTCTTAGCAGGTGGTAAACCGGCAGCGGTTTCTTCCATAGCAAAGGCCGGTTGTGTTGCAACGCAAAAATTTCTTGACTTTTATGCTGCAGTGCACATATTGTGCGTATTGAAGATTAACCCAGCGGCTCACGGAGAATCCAGCATGATGAAGTCCCTTGAAGAATTGCAGTCCTTCGGCAAAGACGGTTTCGAGGCCTATGTCGCCTCGTCCACGGCGCTGACCAAGGGCATCCAGACGATTGCCCAGGAAGCCGCCGACTATTCGCGCAAGGCTTTCGAGAAGTCCACCGACGCATTTGAACAGGTGAGCGCGGTCAAGTCCTTCGACAAGGCCATCGAAGTGCAGCAGGCCTTCGCCAAGGAAAGCTACGAGGCGCTTGTCGCCCAGATGACCAAGTTCAACGAGCTTTACCTGGCCACCGCCAAGGAAGCCTACAAGCCCTTCGAAGCCAGCATGGCGGCGTTCGGCGTCAAGGCTCCGCAGTAACTAAAAGTCAGTACCGCGTCCGCGTTTCAAGGCCCGCAACTTCGTTTGCGGGCCTTTTCATTTGAGCTCGATCAGCACCGGCACATGATCGGACGGGCGCTCCCATTCGCGCACGTGTTTATCGATCCGTGCGCCCGCCAGATGATCCGCCGCCTGCGGCGACAAGAGCAGGTGATCGATGCGGATGCCGTTGTTCTTCTGCCAGGCGCCCGCCTGATAATCCCAGAACGTATAAAGGCCGGCAGTCTCACCATGCATCTGGCGCACCGCATCGGTCAGCCCGAGGTTCAGCAGGATGCGGAATTGCGCCAGTGATTCGGGGCGGAACAGGGCGTCACCCACCCAATTGCCGGGAAAGCGCGCGTCGTTGGGCGTTGGGATGATATTGTAGTCGCCGGCCAGCACCAGCGGCTCCTCGAGTGTCAGCAATTGCCGCGCATGGGCGGTGAGGCGCTCCATCCAGCGCAGCTTATAGGCGAATTTGTCCGTGTCCGGAGGATTGCCGTTGGGCAGATAGATGGAAGCCACCCGCACGATCTTGCCGTCCAAGCCAAACACGGCCTCAAGATAGCGGGCCTGGACATCCTCAGGCTCGCCGGGCAAGCCACGGCGCACGTCCTCGCCCGGTGTTTTCGAAAGCAGCGCCACGCCATTGTAGGTCTTCTGGCCGTGGACGAGCACATTGTAGCCCTCGGCCTCGAAGGCTTCGGCTGGAAAGGCCTGATCCTCGCACTTGATTTCCTGCAGGCAAACGACGTCCGGTGCCGCTTCCTTCAGCCAGGCAAGGGCAACATCGATACGGGCCTTGACGGAATTGATGTTCCAGGTGGCGATCTTCATGGGGCCATGATGCCGGGAGTGGACGCCCCCCGCAAGGCCGCTCAGATCGAGAAACTTGTCCCGCAGCCGCAGGAGGCCGTGGCGTTCGGATTGCGGATGCGGAAGGACTGGCCCATCAAGTCGTCGACGAAATCGATTTCCGACCCCGCCAGAAAGCCCTGGCTGAGCGCATCGACCAGCGCCACGGCACCGCCGCGCTCGATCACCAGATCGTCGCCCGCCGCCGCTTCCGCCAGTTGGAATTCATACTGGAACCCGGAGCAGCCGCCGCCATTGACGGCGACGCGCAGGGCGGCCTTGCCCGGTTCCCTGGCAACAATCTCAAGGATTCGGGCGGCGGCGCGGTCGGTGAGGGTGATGACACTCATGATGTTGGTGTATGTTGGCTGGATGCCCCCGCTTGTCAATGGTTTGTCCCCATGCACCGCCTGACCGCCGCCTATGCGTCGCGCCCCGAGGAGACGCGGGGCCGCCTGGTGGCCGAAACCGAAACGCCGCCGCGCTCACCCTTCGCCCGCGACCGCGACCGCATCATCCATTCCCAGGCCCTGCGGCGGCTCAAGCACAAGACGCAAGTGTTCGTCTATCACGAGGGCGATCACTACCGCACACGCCTGACCCATACGATAGAGGTGGCGCAGGTGGCCCGCTCCATTGCCCGGGCCCTGGGGCTTGACGAAGACCTGACCGAGGCTTTGTCGCTGGCCCATGACCTTGGACACACGCCCTTCGGCCATGCCGGGGAACGCGAGCTCGACCAGCTGATGAAGCCTTACGGCGGCTTCGATCACAATGCGCAATCGCTGCGGATCGTCACCAAGCTGGAGCGCCGCTATGCCGAGTTCGACGGGCTGAACCTGACATGGGAGACGCTCGAAGGCCTGGTCAAGCACAATGGCCCGCTGGTCGACGCGGGCGGCGATCCGGTGGGCCGCTACCGCGAGCATGGCTTGCCGGAAGCCATTCTCGAATATTCCGGAATGCACGAGTTGCAGCTTTCGACCTATGCCTCGGCCGAAGCACAAGTGGCCGCCATATCCGATGACATCGCCTATAACGCCCATGACATCGATGACGGCTTGCGGGCTGGCCTCTTCAATCTCATCGACCTGGGCGACATTCCGCTGGCGGGCGAGGCGCTGTCGGACGTGCTGCGGCGCTATCCCGATATCGACATGGACCGCACCGTGCATGAAACGGTGCGCAGGGTGATGTCGGCAATGATCGGCGATGTCATCGCCGAGACGGTGAGGAGGGCGCGGAAATCGCATCCGAAATCGGCAAACGAGGTGCGGGCTTCAAGCCAGCCGCTGGTGGCCTTCGGCGACCAGATGCGCGAGAAGAACCGGGTGCTGCAATCCTTCCTCGCCGAACGCATGTACCGCCACGAACGCGTGGCGGGCATCATGGACCGGGCCAGACGGGTGGTGCGCGATCTCTTCGAGGCCTATCTCGGCGATCCCAAACTCCTGCCGCAGAACTGGCGCGCCGCCGCCATCCTCGATGACCGGGCACGGTTTTCCCGACAGGTCTGCGACTTCATCGCCGGCATGACCGACCGCTACGCGCTTGACCAGCACAAACACCTGTTTGACCTCGATCCGCTTTTCCGCTAGGGCGGTCAAACCCGAGTTTTCGTCATGCCAGCGAAGGCTGGCATCCCGCTTCGGCGGTAGTAGCGGGACCCCAGCTTTCGCTGGGGTGACGGATATTTGGAAATGCAGCGGACGGCAATATTAAATACTTTCAAAGACAAGCAACAAGACTTTCGTGTAAAATATGAACCTCTTCGCAGACTATCTCGATGTGATCCGGGACGCCGTGACAGCGCTTGCCTCCACGCCCGTCGACTTCACCAAAGTCACCGCCGAGCCGCCGCGCGATGCCGCCCATGGCGACATCTCGACCAATGCCGCGATGGTCCTCAACAAGCAATTCGGCAAGCCGCCGCGCGCCTTGGCTGAACTCATCGCCGTCAAGCTGCGCGAGCATGCCGATATTGCGGCCGTCGAGGTCGCCGGGCCGGGTTTCATCAATATTCGCCTGAAGGCTTCCGTGTGGCCGCGCGTCCTCGAAGCCGCGCTCGAGCTCGGTTACGCCTATGGGCAGTCCAATCTGGGTGGCGGCCTCAAGGCCAATGTCGAATATGTCTCGGCCAATCCGACCGGGCCTTTACATGTGGGCCATGTGCGCGGCGCGGTGTTCGGCGATGCGCTGGCGCAATTGCTCACCGAGACCGGATATGAGGTCACCCGCGAATACTACATCAACGACGCCGGCGCCCAGGTCGATGTCCTGTCGCGCTCGGTCTTCCTCCGCTACCGCGAGGCGCTGGGCGAGGCCATCAGTGAAATCCCGGCGGGACTTTATCCCGGTGACTATCTGAAGCCGGTGGGGCAGGCGCTGGCCGTGGAATATGGCGCCACGCTCACCGCCATGGCCGAGG
The DNA here is from genome assembly GCA_031430715.1 of Hyphomicrobiales bacterium. Lineage (GTDB taxonomy): Bacteria > Pseudomonadota > Alphaproteobacteria > Rhizobiales > Aestuariivirgaceae > Aestuariivirga. The sequence goes on from JANPCA010000566.1 coordinate 7,177, forward strand.
CGGAATGGCTTCCCCTGGTGCGGACCCGTGCCATGGCCATGATGATGGATCTGATCCGCGGCGACCTCGCCTCGCTCAACATCCGGCAAGAGGTATTCTTCTCGGAGAAATCGCTGCATGACAGTGGCGAGGTGGCCGAAACCATCGCCGAGCTGCGCGCCGGGGGCCATGTCTATCAGGGCAGCTTGCCGCCGCCCATGGGCGAAGTGCCGGTGGATTGGGAAGACCGCGAGCAGACGCTGTTCCGGGCCACCGATTTCGGCGACGACATCGACCGGCCGTTGCTGAAATCCGACGGTTCCTTTACTTACTTTGCATCCGACGTCGCCTATAGCCGCAATAAGATCAGGCGTGGCTTCAAGGAGCTGATCTATATCCTTGGCGCCGACCACGGCGGCTATGTGAAACGCCTCGAAGCAGTGGCGGCGGCCCTCGCCGGCAGGGGCCAGGTCGAGGTCATCGTCAGGTTGTGCCAGCTGGTGAAGCTCTACCGGGCGGGCGAACCGGTGCGCATGTCGAAGCGGGCCGGCGAATTCGTCACGCTTCGCGAGGTGGCCGACGAGGTCGGCCCCGACGTGGTGCGCTTCATGATGCTGTTCCGCAAGAACGAGGCGCCGCTCGATTTCGACTTCGCCAAGGTGACCGAGCAGTCCAAGGACAATCCGGTGTTCTACGTGCAATACGCCCATGCCCGGACCTGCTCGGTGCTGCGCCATGCGGCGGAGGAAGGCATGGGCGGGCAAACGCCCGACTTCAGCCTGCTCACCGATTCTTCCGAACTGGCGATGATCCGGCGCATCGCCGGGTACCCGCGCCTCGTGGAAGCCGCGGCTCTCGCCCATGAGCCCCACCGGGTCGCCTTCTATCTTTTTGACCTCGCTGGCGATTTCCACGCACTTTGGAACAAGGGCAAAGACTCGCCGCAATTGAGATTTATTTTGAAGGATGATGTAAAGATCACAAACTCACGTCTCGCATTCTTGCGTGCGATTCGGTATGTCTTGGCGAACGGCCTACGCATCCTTGGGGTAAGGCCTGCGGAAGAGATGTAGGGGCGAAAAGGGCCACATGGATCAGAAGTCGAGCAACGGTACGGGGACGGACAAGCGGAACTGGCGCGAGCGCCTTGGCATCGGTGCCAAGGAGATGCCAAAGCTGTCGGATGAATTCAAGTCATCTCCGCCGCTGCAGGCCGCGGCCCAGGCCCCGCCCGAGCCGCAACCCGCCGTGACCCTGAGGCCGGCACCGCGCCCCCCGCAACCGGTGACCAAACCCGCCCCCATGGCACCGCGTGCCCAGAACGCCAGGCCAGCGCCGCCGCCCGATGTTCCGCCGCCCGTGCCGCGTCCGCGCCCGGCCGAGCCTGCCTCACAGGATGCGCTGGCCGAAAAATTGCGGGCCCAGCGGGCCGCCGCCGAGAAACTCGCCGAACAGCGTGTCCAGGCCGCCCGCGAGCGGGCCGAGGCAAAGGCCGTGACGCCTGATCCGGTGTTGCCGATGCCGCAGCGGACGCCTCCAGCGCCCGCTCCCGTTGCCGCGTCGGCGGCCACGGCCCGGCCCGCGCCGCCGCCGCCGTCGCGGCCGAAATTCAGTTTCGCCGAGGAGGAGCCGCGCAAGGATGCGCGTGCCCCCGCCGAACCATTGCCGCCGCGCCCGGCCCTTGGAGGCAGCAAGCCGCCGCTGACACCGCCGCGCCCGGCGCTGGGGGCAGAGCGTGGCACCCAGCCGCCCTTCCTCAGGCCCGCCGCCCCGCTCGGCACCCGCACCCAGGCGCCCTTGCGCGCCGACGGTCAGCCAACCTACCGGCCCATCGATCCCGCCACCGGTTTTACCGCCCCGCCGCGGCTGCAGCCGCAGCCCGCGAACCGCGCCTATGGCACGGAACCGCCTACCTACGGAACGCGCCCGCCGGTGCGCCGCCCGTCCAGCGTCGATCCCTACAGCAGGCCGCCCGAAGCCCGTCCCTATGCCGGTGACGAAAGCCTGGATGATCCGCGCGGCAATCCGCGGCTCACCAGGCCTCCCGCCGGACGCCCCCGGACCAGGCCCCCCGAGGACGATTACGAAGAGGTCTTCGAGGACGAACCAGCCGCGCCCCGCCAGCGGGCCAGCGCCAAGGACTACCAGGCCGTCTACCGCGAGACCGAACCTGCCTATGACGAAGACCAGCGCCGTTCCAGCGGCCCGTGGCTGCTGCTGCTGGCCTTGCTGGCGGCGGCTCTCGTCGCCGCCGTCGCCGTCTGGTATTACAACACCAAGATGAGGACGGTGGCCACGCTGCCCTCGGCAACCGAGACGGTACCGGTGATCGCGGCGCCCGCGGTGCCGGCCAAGGTGGCGCCGGAAATGCCGGCCGAAACGCCGGGCCAGGCCCCGGCGCTGAAGAAGAAGCAGATCTACGACCGCATCGTCGGCGACCAGGAGGTCAGCGGCGATCAGGTGGTGCCGACCGAGGAAGTCCCGGTCGATCCGGCCTTGGCGCTGCCGCAGACGGGCGAGCAGGCCGCCCCCGCCGAAAGCCCGGCGCTCATTCCGGTGCCCGACGCCGCGGCCGGGCAGGCTCCGGCAACGATTGATGAAACCGCGCCCTTGCCCCTGCCGCCGCCGCCCGGCAACGACACGCAAGGAAGCCTCGATCAACCGGGTATCGAAAAGATGGCGGCTGATGCCATCGCACCCGAACAAGGTGCGACCGCACCACCGGGGCCGGGGACCACAACCGCCACAACCGACGCCATTTCGCCCTTGCCGCCCCCGGAAAAAACCACCGATGGGGCGGTTGTTGCGCCGGAAGAGGCTTCTGAGGCCGCCGCGCCGCCGCCGGCCAAGAAAAAGGCAACCCCCGCCAAACAGACCACAACCGCGAAGAAAAAACCCGCCGCAACCAGCACCGAGGCGTTGGGCGGCGAACCGGTGGTGTTGGTCGCGCCCAGCCAGCCCATTCCGCCCTCCCAGAGCGAGGACACGGTCAGCGCTCCGGTTTCGCAGCAGGGTGAAGCCCAGCCGGTGAAGAAGAAGAAGACGCTGTTCGATTTGTTCAACGGCGATTCGACGGATGCGGGCGCAACCGCGCCAGCGCCCGCCGAGCCGACGGCCGTGGCCCCTGCCCCTGCCGAGGAAACCCAGGTGGCCGCACTTCCGCAAACCAAGACGCCCGTGGCTCCGGCCGCGCCCGAGGAATCGGCGTCCGGCGGTGCGGGTTATCTGGTCCAACTCGCCTCCTTCCGCAGCGAGGCCGAGGCCCAGAGCGAATTCAGCCGCCTACGCAGCAGCTATCCGGACGTGGTCGGAAGCCTGCCGCCGCGCATCAGCCAAGCCTCGATTGGCGGCAGCACCCGCTATCGCCTTGGCCTCGGTCCAGTCAGTTCGCGCGACAAGGCCACCCAGGTGTGCAACTCCCTGTTCTCGGCGGGAGAGCGCGACTGTCTGGTCCGTTCCCAGTAGAAAGTTCGGAATTCAATCTTGATCACACCTATCGGTGCCTTCATTTCGGGCTGCTCCGGCCTGTCGTTGACGGCCGAGGAGGAAACCTTTTTCGCGCGCGCCAACCCTTTCGGCTTGATCCTGTTCCGGCGCAATTGCCAAACGCCTGAGCAGCTCAAGGCCCTGACCACGGCCTTCCGGATCGCGGTGGGGCGTAAGTCGGCTCCCGTCTTTATCGACCAGGAGGGCGGGCGGGTGCAGCGATTGGGCCCCCCCAGCAATGCCTGGCGGCGCTATCCTCCGGCCCGCGCCTATGGCGTTCTCTATGACACGAGCCCATTGGCGGCGCTGCGCTCGGCCCGCAACGTCGGCCGCCTGATGGCCCAGGATCTGATCGCCGCCGGCATCACCGCCAATTGCCTGCCGGTCCTCGACGTGCCCCAGCCGGGCGCCCATGAGGTCATCGGCGCCAGGGCCTACAGCATGAACCCCGATCACATTATGGCGCTGGCCCGGGCCCATGTGGCGGGCTTCATCGATGGCGGCGTCATGCCGGTCATGAAACACCTGCCCGGCCACGGCCGCGCCAAGGCCGACAGTCACCTCGACCTGCCCGTCGTCGAGGCGGGTGAGGCCGAACTCATGGCTGTCGACTTTCCACCCTTTGCCGCCTTTGCCGATGCGCCCATGGCCATGACGGCCCATGTCGTCTACACCGCCCTCGACAAGGACAATCCGGCGACGCTCTCCAAGAAGATCATCGGCGGCATTGTCCGGAAGCGCATCGGCTTCCGCGGGCTTCTGATGACCGACGACCTGTCGATGAAGGCGCTTTCGGGCAGCT
>JANPCA010000567.1:0-5347 GCA_031430715.1 Hyphomicrobiales bacterium
TGGCTTGCACCCGCAAGCTCCTCATCTACATCAATACCGTCCTCCAACGCGGAACCCCCTGGCAAACGAACCCCCAGGCAACAACATGATCCAGCAAAACCCTTGACCCAGAATCTGATGGTTGATGGTTGCTTCCCCCGCGAGGGGGGAAGGGGGACTTGTTGTTATCTTCCGCCCAAGACCGCGATCATGTCGGTGACCCAGCGGTAGTAGGGCACGCAACCTGCCGACTGGCTGGCGCATTTGGCCACCGGGGTGCGCCAGAAGTGGATCTTCTCGAAGTTGCCGAGGCCATTGGTGTCGCAGCCGGCATCGGTCAGCAGCGCATTGCCCTTGCAGGCGGCGGTGGCGGCGGGCACCGAGCCGAACCAGGCGGCGAGGTCGCCCTGGAGTTTGGGGTTGATCGAGTGTTCGAGCCACATATAGGCGCAGTTCGGGTGCGCCGCCTCGGAATGCATCATGGTGGTGTCGGCCCAGCCCGTCGCACCTTCCATCGGAATGGTGGAGGCGATCGGGGTCTTTTCCATGGCCGCCTTGTCGGCCTGCAGGATGTTCACCTGGAAGGGCCACGACGAGGATGCGACAACACCCTCGTTCTTGAAGTCGTCGATCTGCATGAAGGCATCATGCCAGTAGCGGCCCACCAGCGGGCGCTGGGCGCGCAGCAGATCAAGCGCCGCCTTGTACTGCTCCTCGTTCAGCTCGTAAGGGTCCTTGATGCCGAGCTCCGGTTTCTTGGTCATCAGGTAAAGCGCCGCGTCGGCGATATAGATCGGGCCGTCGAAGGCCTGGACGCGGCCCTTGTTGGACTTGCCGTCCGGCAGGTTCTGTTCCTCGAAGACGATCGACCAGCTCTTGGGCGCTTCCGGGAACATCTTGGTGTTATAGGCCAGCACATTGGCGCCCCACTGGTAGGGCACGCCATTATGCACACCGTCAACCGTGTGCCAGGGGGCGTTCTGCAGGCGCTCGTCAACCGTCTTCCACGACGGGACAAGATCGGTGTTGACGGGTTGCACGCGCTTTCCGGAAATGAGGCGCAGCGAGGCGTCGCCCGAGGCGGTGACGAGATCGAAGCCGCCCTCGTTCATGAGGGCCACCATTTCATCCGACGTGCCCGCCGTCTTGATGTTCACCTTGCAACTTGTCTTGGCCTCGAAGTCGCTGACCCAGTCGAAGGCTTTGTCGGTTTCGCCGCGTTCGATATAGCCCGGCCAGGCAACGATATCGACCTGGCCTTCGCCCGCACCGATCTCCGTCTTCATGTCCTGGGCAGAGGCCAACCCTGAGGCCACCAGAAGTGCGATCGTGGAAACGAGCGCGTGTTTCACACTTGTCATGGTTTCATTCTCCCTGTGGGCCTTTGTCCTGGCGCCTGTCTGGCATCCACTCCCGGCCCGTGCGATGTATTGTGAACAGATCGCCGGGCCAATTCAACCCCCGGCGTTCAGAGATGGGGACAAGCGCCATGGCCAGCCTGTTCATCAAGTCGCCGCTTGCCTGTCTGGCGGACGGGGCGGACGGCGGCATCGTGGTTCGCGATGGCCGTATCGCCGAACTCGTGGGGAAGGGCAGGGCGCCGTCGCAGCCGGTGGACGCGGTGTTCGATGCCTCGCGCCATGTGGTGCTGCCGGGGCTGGTCAACACGCATCATCATTTTTATCAGACGCTGACCCGCGCCCATCCACAGGCCATCAACAAGGAACTCTTCGACTGGCTGAAGGCGCTCTATCCGATCTGGTCGCGGCTGACGCCGGAGAGCCTGCGCATCGCCACCAGGCTTGCTTTGACCGAGCTGCTGATGTCGGGCGTCACCACCACCTCCGATCATCACTATCTGTTTCCGGGCGGCCTCGGTGACGCGATGGACATTCAGGTCGAGGAGGCACGGGCGCTCGGCATGCGCATGACGGTGACGCGCGGTTCCATGAATCTTTCCGAGAAGGACGGTGGCTTGCCGCCCGACAGCGTGGTGCAGGACGAGGACGCGATTCTCGCCGACTGCGAGCGCGTCATCGCCAAATATCATGAGCGCGGCGAGGGCGCTTCCATACAGATCGCTTTGGCACCATGCTCGCCCTTTTCGGTCACCCAGTCGTTGATGTGCGCCTGTGGCGACCTGGCGGCGAAGCACGATTGCCGGCTGCATACGCATCTGGCCGAGACCCATGACGAGGATCAATTCTGCAAGGCGCGCTTCGGCATGAGCCCGCTCGACTATCTGGATGCAGTGGGCTGGTTGAATGACCGCACCTGGCTCGCCCATGGTATCCATTTCTCGGACAGTGACGTTGCGCGGCTTGGAAGGCACGGCGTCGGCGTCTGCCATTGCCCGACCTCCAACATGGTGCTGGCCTCGGGCCAGTGCCGCACCCGCGAGCTTGAGGCGGCGGGAGCGCCCGTCGGGCTGGGCGTCGATGGTTCGGCGTCCAACGACAGTTCCAATCTCATGGAGGGTGTGCGCCATGCGCTGATGATCAATCGTCTGACCTATGACGCCACGATCACACATCTGGACGCATTGCGCTGGGCGACATTGGGCTCGGCGCGCTGCCTGGGCCGCGATGACATCGGCCAGATCGCCGTGGGCAAGCAGGCCGACCTCGCCCTGTTCACGCTCGCCGAGTTACGCTTCTCAGGGGCCGGCGATCCGCTTGCCGCGCTGGTGCTGTGCGGCGCGCACCGGGCCGACCTGGTGATGATCGCCGGACAGTGGAAAGTCATTGACGGCGTGCCGTGCGGGGTCGATGTGGCCCGCCTCCGCGCCGAGCATGGGCAAGCGGCGCGGGCCTTCCTTTAGGTGCCGGTGTTGATCCGCACAGCCACATCGCCGGGCATTTCATGGCAGGTATGTGGAAGACGATTGAGGTGACCCCGTCCGGGACTTAGATCCGACAAAGGCGGGGGCGATGATCTGTTAGCGCCCGCCGCCGAACGGGCCGCCCAAGGACTCGCATTGCGTGCGCCGCCGCAAACCACAATCTTAACGTGCGTCATTAGGACTTAAGTATATGAAGGTTGCGGCGAATCAGTTATCAAATGGCATCCGCATTTTGCGCGGATCAACTCAGAGAGGAGAGTTGCCGGCATGAGTACCCACCCTGAAATAGCACATCTGGCGAGAGAAGAACGCATCCGGGCCATTGCTTATTCCCTTTGGGAAGAAGAAGGCTGTCCCGATGGCCGCGACCAGGAGCACTGGCTGCGGGCCTGCGAACTGGTCGAGGCCGAAGCCATCGCCGATCCCGAGTGGCTGCAGCGTACGGAAACCGAAGCCGCCGCGGCGCCGGACCCGACACCGGCCGCTGAAGCGGAGCCGCCCAAGACGTCATCGCTTGACGATCTGGTGAAGCGCATGAAAGGCAGCCGCGCCGCCTGATGCTTCGGTACTGGCGCATACGCTTGCGATTTGCGACAGTGCGGGGATGAACCTTGACGACGAATATAACAATCGGGCCCTGGTGCCCGATCATCCCCGCATCATTGCCGGCTGGCATGCCGATGCGTCCGTCTATCGTGCGCGGGCCCGATCCGAGTTGAACATAGTCTATGGGGCGAGGCCCCGCACTGTGCTGGACGTGTTTCATCCGGAGCGGGACCAGGGCTTGCCGCTCGTGGTGTTTTTCCATGGCGGCTATTGGAAGGCCTTCGACAAATCCGTGTTCAGCCACATGGCGGCCGGTGCCAATGCCCATGGTTTGAGCGTCGCCGTTCCCAGCTATTCGCTGTGCCCGGAGGTGACGATTCCGGATATCATCGCGGAGTTGCGGCAATGCTGCCTGTTTCTTGGCCGTCAGTTTGGCCGACGCCTGCTGGTGGCAGGGCATTCGGCGGGTGGTCATCTGGCTGCCTGCATGGCGGCGACGGACTGGGCGGCGTTCGGCGCCAGGCCCGATCTCGTCCAGGCGGGGCTGTCGCTCAGCGGTATCTTCGATCTCCGTCCCCTGATGGCGACGCCCCACAATGACGACCTGAAGCTCAACGCCACCGACGCGATGACCGCCAGCCCGCTGTTCTGGCCGGTGCCGCGTGCGCTGTCCTTCGACAGTTGGGTGGGCGGCGATGAGAGTTTCGAATTCCTGCGTCAGGCCCGCTCGCTCGCCGCCGCCTGGACGGGGCTTGGCTGGGTCGCACCTTATGCCGTGGTGCCCGGCGAAAATCATTTCTCGGTGGCCAAGGTGTTCACCGATCCCGCGAGCCCCGTGACCAATCGGCTGGTGGAACTGGCCCACGGTTGAACCCGCCGCGCTGGCACGGGCTCTGCAATACTTCCACCATGGGGACCAAGGCGTCCCATGGAGGCACAGATGGCAAAGACTTTGATCAGGGTTGGTGGCTGGTACATCGCTTACGAGATCGGCACCGCCGCCTTCATCCTCGGTCTGGCCGCCTATGGCGTGAATGTGCCTGGTCTGTGATCCCGCCAGTTTTGGAACGTTTGGTCAAAAATTGGTGCGGTGCAAGAGTTTATTGCATCGCACAATAACTTGGCGTATGGAGTATCGTCCACTTAGAGGGTGATTCTCATGACCACGAACCAGACCATTGCCGTGCCTGAAGACAATATCCGCGCCATCGCCTATGCGCTCTGGCTTGAAGAGGGCCAGCCCGACGGCCGCGCCGAAGCCCATTGGCTGAAGGCGCTGGAACTCGCCACCGAAACGGAAGCGCCCGCCGCCAAGCCGAAGCGCAAGACGCCTGCCGCTGCCGCCAAGGCCGCCCCGCGCAAGCGCGGCTAAGACCCGGACTTCAATTCAAACTGTATTTTCCCTCCCCCATGTCGGGGAGGGCGGCGCCTTTGGCACCACCTCCCCCGCAAGGGGGGAGGAAAAGCAGGCAATCCAGCCGCCACTTAAGGCCATTGCGAATTGCCTCTCCCATTTCGGCGCGAAGCAACTATATAATTGCATCCATGCCGAAGCAGCCCACCCACCGCGAAGACCATCAGACAGGGGTGATCACCCGCACCGAGACGAAGACCAAGAAGCCTTCGCTCTACAAGGTGCTGTTGCTCAACGACGACTACACGCCGATGGAATTCGTCGTGCATGTCCTCGAACGCTTCTTCGGCAAGGGACGCGAAGAGGCGACCCGCATCATGCTCCATGTCCACCAGAAGGGTGTGGGCGTCTGCGGCGTTTATACCTACGAGGTGGCGGAGACCAAGGTGACCCAGGTCATGGACTTCGCGCGTAACCACCAGCACCCGCTGCAATGCACGATGGAAAAGGAATAGGCCATGCCGACATTCTCCCGCAGTCTCGAGAAGGCCCTCCATCGCGCCCTCGCCCTGGCCAATGACCGCCGTCACGAATATGCCACCCTTGAGCACCTGCTGCTGTCGCTG
>JANPCA010000568.1:0-21660 GCA_031430715.1 Hyphomicrobiales bacterium
GCGGAACTGGAGCTGGAGAAGTTCGGTCTGCGTTCCATCGCACCGGATATCCAGGGCCTGGGGCTTTGGGCCGATGGCGATCACATCATGTTGCACAAGGACGTCGATGCGACGCTGAAGTCGATCGAGGCGCATTCGAAACCGGACGGACGCGGCTTCTTCGAATTTGGCGCGCGGCTGAAGCGCTTTGCCGACTTGACGCGCGACTGGCTGCTGTCGGACCCGCCCGAAAGATCGGAAGTCTTTGCCCGGTTTGAAGCTGCGGGAGAAACCGGTCTCCTGAATGAATTCCTGCTTCTGTCCACGTCCGACTTGCTTGACCGCTACATCACCTCGGACCGGCTCAAGGGCTACATGATGTTCCTTGGCATGGTCTCGATCTGGGGCGGGCCGCAGACGCCGATGACGTCCTATGTCTATGGCTACCATGCCTGCGGCGAGTTCGACGGCGCCTTCGGCCGCTGGGCCCTGCCGGTTGGCGGCATGGGGGCGATCACGCAAGCGCTGCGCAACGGTGCCGAGGCATTTGGCGCGGTGGTCCGCACCGGAACGCCGGTGGAGGAGATCATCGTCAAGGGTGGCCGTGCAACGGGTGTGCGCCTCGTTGGCGGCGAAGTGATTGACTCCGAATTGATCCTGTCAAACGCCGAGCCGGGTCGAACCCTTGGCCAACTGCTGTCGAAAGGCACCTTGGCTCCGGCGATCAAGGCCGAGGCCGACCGCCACGATACCCGTGGCTCGATGGCGCGCATGCATATTCTGATCGACGAGTTGCCGCATTACGTTGGCTTTGGCCCCGGACTTGGCCCCCAACACAGGGGTCATACGATCCTGAATGCCACTCCGCAGCTTTACCAGGACGCCTATGAGGCGCAGATTCACGGCGAGTTTCCCGACGACTTTGTTGTCGAGGCGCTGATCCATTCGGTTACCGATCCGAGCGTCTGCAAAGCCGGCCAGCACACGCTGGCGCTTGGCGTGCAGCAACTCCCGTTCCACCTGAAGACCGGCACCTGGGACACCCACCGCGAAGCCTGGCTCGACCGGGTGATGGAGACTGTCTACCGCTTCGCCCCCAATTTGCGCGGCCATGTGCTGGGCCGCAACGTGGTTACGCCGCTTGATCTCGAACGCACCTACGGTCTGACCGGCGGCAATATTTTTCAAGGGTCGATGGTGGGGCTTGAGAACCTGTTCTCGGCGCGCGCGGCGCCGGGGAGCGGCAGCTATCGCACGCCGGTTGTGGGCCTGTACCTCTGCGGCGCGGGCGTGCATCCGGGTGGAGGTGTCACGGGCGCGCCGGGGCACAATGCCGCGAAGCGGGTGCTGGCCGATCTGGCCGGAGAGGCCGCTCCATTGCGCCGCCATACACAGATCAGCAAGTCCCTGGTCGACCAGATGCTCGACACCGGCATCGGCAAGGAACTTGGCTACAACGTGGCGCGCTCCAAGGTCTTCCGGAATGCGACGCGGTTCTTCTCGAAGGTCAAGAAATGAAGAAAAAGCCGCGGTCCCAGGATTGGTTCGGCGGCCGGGGTCCGGCACTGACCCCTGAACACTCGCATTAGAACCAGGAGCACGCCATGAAATATGATCTGATGGAAGGGCGGGGTATCTACCCGAGTCTCCGGGGGCGGCACGTCTTCATTACCGGAGGCGGCTCGGGCATCGGGCGGTCGCTGGTCGAGCATTTCGCCGATCAAGGGGCGCGCGTGTCCTTCGTCGATATCAATGCCGAAGCCTCTGCCTCCGTCGTCGCGGGCTGCGTGGCACGCGGCCATGAGGCGCCCGAGTTCACGCGGCTGGATTTGCGCGATGTCGAAGGGCTGGAAGCCCATATCGCCGATCTCGGCAAGCGCCGGGGTGCGATCAATGTGCTGGTCAACAACGCCGGCAGCGATGACCGTCATACGCTGGACAGCGTGACCCGCGAATATTTCGACGACCGGATCGCCGTGAACCTGCGGCATCAGCTCTTCGCAGCCAAGGCGGCGGCGCCGCAGATGCGGGCGGCGGGCGGCGGCTCGATCATCAACTTCAGCTCGATCACCTGGACCGAGGGCGATGGGGACTGTGTTTGCTACGTGACTTCAAAAGCCGCTGTCCATGGCATGACGCGGGCCCTGGCGCGGGAGCTTGGACCGCACAACATCCGAGTCAACTCGATTTCGCCGGGCTGGGTGATGACAGAGCGGCAAGTGACTCTGTGGCTGAACGAGGCTGGCGAGCGGCAGATCGCCGAACGCCAGGTTCTGCCCGGGCGCATCTATCCCCCCGACATCGCGCGCATGGCGCTGTGGCTTGGCTCCGACGACAGCCGGATGTGTTCCAAGCAGACTTTCATCGTCGATGCCGGCTGGATCTGAATAGGATTTCGAGTCATGAGTGATTTCAGTCGCACGATCCAGTTCCGCGGTACTTCCGGTCAGCCCCGCGCCGGCCTGGTGGATGGGGATACGATCCATGTTGTTGGCGGCGATGCGACGATTTACGGATTGGCCATGGCGGCCATCGCCCAAGGCCGCAAGCTGCGCGAGGTGATCGCGGCCAGGGTCGGAACGGACAAGGAGAATTATGATCGCATCGCCGCGGAAGGCCGTCTGCTGTCGCCGGTCAAACATCCCGAAAGCGAAGCGCGCTTCCTGATCACCGGCACGGGCCTTACGCATATCGGCAGCGCCAGGACGCGCAACGCCATGCATGATCGCCCCGAAGGCGCCACCGAAGCGCCGATGACCGATTCGATGAAACTGTTCGAGCAGGGCCTCAAGGCCGGCAAGCCGCAACTCGGCGAAATCGGGGCCATGCCTGAATGGTTTTACAAAGGCGATGGCGGCATCCTCGTTGCGCCGGGCCAGCCGCTCAGCAGTCCGAATTTCGCCCGCGCCTGTGCTGAAGAACCGGAGATCACCGGCATCTACATCAACGGGCCGGATGGCCAGCCTTTCCGCATCGGCTACACCCTGGCCAACGATCTTTCCGACCACGAGACCGAGCGGCTCAATTTCATGTATGTGGCACCTTCAAAGCTTCGCGGCTGCACGATGGGGCCTGAGCTTTTGATCGGTGAGCTGCCCGGCCTGGTCGAGGGATATTCGCGCATTTGGCGCGATGGAAAGCTGCTTTGGGAGGGCAAGTTCGAAAGCGGGGAGGCGAACATGTCCTACTCGATCGCCAATCTCGAGCATCACCATTTCCGCCATCCGGCCTTCCGCCGCCCGGGCGATCTGCATGCCCACCTCTACGGGTGTCCAGTCATGAGCTATGGCGAGGGTATTCGAACGCAGGATGGCGACATATTCGAATTCGATGTCCCAATCTTCGGCCGCCCTCTGCGGAGCCTGCTGCGCATCGAAACCGATCCACTGCGTGTCTTTGAGGTGATGACGCTCTGACGCTCTACATCTTGGCGGGATAATGCGCCGTGGCGAGCCGGAATTGCCATGCGGCTTACAGGGAACTAACCTGCAATCGCGTGCGGCACACATGTTGCGTTGGGATAGGAACAGGTCTGACAAGGTTTGGAAAAGAAATACGAAGTTAAGAGTCTGGCGCGGGCGCTCGATATCATCGAGACGATCGGCACTGCCGGCCTAGATGGCGTGGGCATAAGCGAAATTGCGCGCGTTGTCGGCACGACCAAGAGCAATGCCTATGGGATCGTGCAGACGTTATGCGACCGCGGCTATGTTTCAAATTCGGGATCGGGTCCGACGCGCAGATACCGGTTGGGTCCCAGCTTCCTGCGTCTCGCCAGTGTGGCCTCGTCGCAACGTCCGCTGGCGATCGTGGCGCGCGGGGTGCTGACCCGGCTGACGGCCGAGACCGGTATGACCTCCCGATTTGCTGTTTTTGACGATGGCCATGCCGTGGCACTCGTCAGAGAAAACGCGCCAAACGGAATCGAGGTCGCGCCCTATCTGGGGCGCCGCGAACTGGCGCATTCGAGCGGCATGGGCAAAGCCATGCTCGCCAGCTTTTCCGACGACAAAATCATCCAGAGCATGAGCGTATTGGGACTCGAGCGCCGCACCGCGCGGACGATTACCGGCATCGAAGCACTTATCGCGGAAATTCACCTGACGCGCAAAATGGGTTTCGCCGTGGATGACGAGGAAGACATGGATGGTGTGTTCTGTGCCGCCGCGGCGGTGATCGATCATCAGCGTGAAACGGTTGGAGCCATCAGTGTTTCGGGGCTGAAGTTGGACCGCACCCGGCTGGAAATCGACGCGATTGGCCGCACCGTGAAGCGCTACGCCGACGAGATGTCGGCGGAACTGGGCCACAATGACCGGTTGGCGAAATAATTTCCGCAAGAAGCCGCCCCTTGGTGGCACCCGCAAGCGAACCCTACTTGGCATCGTAGCTTTGGGCGGTGAAATGTAAGAGGGCGCTTGATCACAGGCCAGAATTGGGCCAACTTGCGCACCTTAGGTAATCCACGTGGGAATGCCGAATAACACTCAGGAGATTTGCCGCCATGAAATCGCTTATCCTCAAAAGCGCTGCCTTGATTGGCCTGCTGGTTGCGCCGATCAACGCCGGTCCCGCGTATGCTGTGACGGGCACTGGGGTATACGCCGCGACGGTCGGGTCGTCGGGCTTGCTGATCCGCGGCACCCGAGTCACAAGCTCCAGCAAAACATCGACTGGCTCATACTCCGTGGTCTTCCCGGACGTCTTGTCGCAATGCTCATGGTCGGCCACGGTCGGCGGGACGGGCACCATCTCGCCCAGTCCCGCATTCGCGGTCGCTCACCGGTCATCGACCTCGACCAGCACCATCAAGGTTACTATCTGGGCCGTGAACAATCTGGCCGTGCATGTTCAAGCTGACGCACCGTTTCACCTGATCGTGGTTTGCGACTGACCTCCGCCTGAAGACCGGGACGGATTACGGCAATGGAATTGCGAGGATTCCGGCTTTCGCCGGAATGGGGCGACGGGGATTGACACCGACGCCAATGTGGCGATGGCGGCTGGGATATTGATCCGCCGGGCTTGTGGCGTTAGGAGACAAGTTCATTTTCGGAGTGGTCAAGCCGATGCCGATGTCCCGCCGCCTGTTTCTGTCGTCCTTGCTCGCATCGGGCTTTGTCCCGGGCCATCCCGCGCTGGCGCTTTCGGGTGAGCCTTTCCCGGTTCGCGAGTCCGACACGCAGAAGGTCGATTACAAGTTCAGGCGGCGCGAGGTCGATTACGAGACTCCGGAACCGGCTGGGACCGTTGTGGTCGATCCGCGGCGGCGCTTTCTCTTTCACGTGCTGGGCAGCGGCCGGGCCATGCGCTACGGCGTCGCGGTCGGCAAATCGAGCAAGGCGTGGACGGGCGAGGCGGTCATCAAGCGCATGGCGAAATGGCCGGTGTGGGTGCCAACGCCGGAGCACCTCGAAGCCATTCCATCCCTCGCCAAGCATATCAACGGCATGCCGGGAGGCCCCGATAATCCGATGGGGGCGCGCGCCATGTATCTCTACAAGGGCGAGGTCGACACGATCAACCGCATCCATGGCGCGGCCAAGCTCACTGATATCGGGCGCAAGTCCACCGCGGGTTGTATTGGCTTGCTCAACGCCGACGTGATCCACCTCTATGACCGGGTCGAGGTTGGGACGCGGGTGGTGATGCTGAATTAGAGCGCGGCCCGCGCTGGTCCTCGACGATCAGCCGTTGCCGATGTCTTTCTGCAGGTTGCGGATACGGTTGGCAAGCGAGATTACGTTGGCGACGCCGCCGCCTCCACCCTGGCGCGCCGTGGCGCTTTTCCTCGGCTTGATTTCGCCCAGGCGCTTCGACCATTCGGCGTCGAGTTTGGCCAGTTCCTTCTGGATATCGTCGGTCTCGCGGGCCGCTTCGCTGAGCTTTTCGGCGAGGAGGGGGTCTGGTTCCGGGGCGGGGCTTTCGCCTTGCAGATCGCGATCGCGGGCGACGGCTTCGGCAATTTTGTTGAGCTTGCCGATGCGCTGCATCAGCCGCTGCTGTGGATCGCCGTCCGCAGCCGTTTCCGTTCCGCTTGGCGGCACGGCCGTTTCAGCCGCTTGCAGCAGCTCTTCGATCTGGGCCCGGGCGGCGGCCAGTTCAACCCGCGTTTCGGCCAGGGACTTTTCCAGGGCTGCCGCACTGGCGGATTCGGCAGACAATCCGGCGGTCAGTTCGCCGATCTGCCGGTTGAGGCCGGCGATCGTGGCGTCGCGGACGGCAAGGCCGGCGTTGCGTTCGGCCAGGGTGGCATCGAGTGATTCCAGGCGGTTGCGATGGCGGCTGACCTCGGCCATCTGCTCGGCCATGCGCAGTTTGGTGGCCTCGAGCTTCGATCCCAGGCGTTGCGAGAGCATGGCGTATTCGGCGCGCAGCCGGTCCCGCTCGGTCTGCAGGCCCACCAGTGTCGATGGCGCCTGGGCTTGCATCCGCCGCGCCCCCAGTTTGAGGGCCGCCGCCCAGAGGAAGCGGCTGAGGAAGAGAGCGATAAGTGCGGCGAGGGAAAAACCCAGTACGACGAGCAATAGCGTCTCAGTTTGAGACATGTGACCTCCGGCCTATACACTTTACTAACCAATACCAGTCCGGATTGCAAAAGCCCCGCCATGGGCGCCGCAGCGCTTAGGCGGGGGTCAGTCCGCCTTCACAAACACATTGGTCTTACAGAAAATGCCGGCCACGCAGCCCTTGACCTTCATGGAATCGCCGGCATACCTGACGGTGGCACTGTAAGTCTTGCCATCGTCGGGATTATAGATGGCGCCCTTCCACAGGCCCTGGCCCGCAGGCTTCATGCCAATCAGGATGGAGAGGCCGATGAGCGGTCGCTTCTGCAGTGCCGGGTTGGGATTTTCGCGGTCGACCTTGGGCTTGCCATCGATCTTGCTGATCGGCTCCTTCAGGGCCACGATCCGGGCGCAAAGATTGCCGCTGCAGCTCGAAACCTTGACGGTGACCTTGCCGCTGGCCATGGACCACATGCCGGCCGGTCCGGCGGCGAATCCGGCTGTTGCGCCAAAGGCGAGGAACGGCAGTGCCAAAAGGGACCGCCTGAGGTGTGCCATCATAGGAACGCTCCTTCTGTTGACCGCCATGAGCCGGGTAACCATGTCGAAAACATGACCTGCCGGACGATAGACGTCAATCAAACAGAACGTTATCGGGTCAGAATGGGTTCCAGTTGGGGCGCCCGGAATATTTGAGATAGCCGAAATTGGCGCCGAGCCTGGCGCCGACTCCGGTGCGGATGGGGGCGAGGATGATGTCGTCGCGGCGCTGGAAATTCACCCCGGCGCCGCCGATCAGGTAGGCCGAACCCTCGACGCCGGGGAAACGCTCGTAAAGATCGCTGGGCGAGGTGGAATTATAGACGAGGACCAGGCTGCGGGCGCCGTCGGCGCCGAAATCGAAGCCGACCGAGGGCCCCTGCCAGTAGATGCGCTGCTTTCTGCCGTCCTTGTAGTAAATGGTGCCTTCGCCATAGCGCAAGCCGCCGACGAAGGCGGCGGACCCTTCCTCGCCGACGATATAAGCGCTTGGCTCACCCTGGCGCTGGAAGACATATTCGACGGCCTTGGCCAGGCCGCGCGTGGTCTTGCCGAAGAACTCGTGGCTGGCGGTGAGGACCTCCTCGGTCGAGAAGGTCTCCGCGGTATCGGTCTGGCTGGTCTTCGACACCGAACCGGTGGTCTGGGCGGCGGCGGGCAGGGCCAGGGCCAGAGCGAGCCCAAGGGCGAGAGGTGCGAGCAGTGATCTCATGTCAAGTTTCCCCATTCCGTGGTGATGCCGGGATTGCCATGCGGGCATGGCAAGTCCGTGGCGGGAACCGTCCTGGGAGCAACTTAACAGCGAGGCCTTGCGGGATGGTTAATGCTTCGTCAAAGATATTGGGGTAGCAGATCGTCCGGCTGGAGCGGCCCGCCAACGGACTTGGGGCGCCATCTGAAGGCTGAAGCAGGCAATCAAACTCACAAGATGAAATCGCCCGCGATCAGGCTGGCAACGCCAATCAGAACGATGCTCAGTTCCACCGTTGCCGTATTGCCATCCGTATCGAGGAACAGCGTCGCACTGGCGGGTTTTTTGTCGTACCAGACGCCATGGGCCGTGGCCGTGGTGCCGCCGAACAGGAAGGCGTTGTCAATGCCGCCCGGCGTGGCATCGAGGAGAGAGAGGTCAATCCGGTCGCCACCCGCGATGCCGCCGCCCGCGAAGTCGGCGATCCGGTCGCCGCCATGTCCGAGCAGTAGGGTATAGCTGAAAATATCGCTGCCCGCGCCGCCGATCAGGATGTCTTTTCCGCCGCCGCCTGCGAGAATGTCATTGCCGGAATTGCCGCGCAAGACATCGGCACCGGTGTGGCCCTGCAACACGTCGTTGCCGTCACCACCCGCAAGACTGTCATGACCTCCCCAGCCGATCAAGATGTCGTTGCCACCGTTGCCAAAGATCGTGTCGCCGCCAAAGCCGCCATTGCTGGTCTGGGCGATGTCGGTGCCAACGATGGTGACCGCCGTCAGTGGCCGGTGCCCGAACACCACATAGCTGGCGCCGCTGTCGGTGCCATTGGGAGAGGCTGCGGAGGCGCCGACTATCAGGTCGTCAAAGCCATCGCCATTGACGTCACCGGCGGAAGAAACTGATCCGCCACTGAAGTCTAGCGCCGCCTCGCCGCTGATCTTGAAACCAGTATTGCCATCGAGCGTCGAGAGGTCGAGATTGGCCGCAAAGCCGCCCGCCTTGCCGAACACCACATAGGAGGCTCCGCTGTTGTAGCCATTGGGATCGGCGCCAATGGCCCCGATGATCAGGTCATCGAAGCCGTCGCCGTTGACATCACCGGCCGAAGAGACGGAGTAGCCGCTGTCGTCATTGGCCGCCATGCCGTCGATGCGGAAGCCGTTGGTCCCGTTCAACGACGAGAGATTAATGTTGGCGGCGAAGCCCGAAACCTTGCCGAACACCACATAGGAGGCGCCACTGTCGTAAGCATGCGGATCGGCCTGGTATGCCCCGATGATCAGGTCGGCGAAGCCGTCGCCGTTGACATCCCCGGCAGATGAGACTGACCTTCCGCTCTGGTCGCCCGCCGCCTCGCCATTGATCTGGAAGCCGTTTCGGCCGTCGAGCGTGGAGAGGTCGAGATTAGCCGCAGAACCGCTCGCCTTGCCGAACACCACATAGCTGGCGCCACTGTCAGAACTATTCGGATCGGCTACATAGGCTCCGATGATCAGGACATCGAAGCCGTCGCCGTTGACATCGCCCGCCGAGGAGACTGACCAGCCGCTCCGGTCTCCCGCCGCCTCGCCGCTGATCTGGAAGCCATTGCTGCCATTGAGCGACGACAGATCGATATTGGCTGCGAACTGGGGCATGCGTGTCCTCCCGGGGGTGAGACGTCGGCAGTTCCAGGCACCGAAATTTCATCATCGCACCGATGGCGGCTGGCCGCAAGCGACCTTGGGTATGAATCTTGCGTACTTGATTTCTCAAGCATCGCCAAAATTGTGTCCGGCGATGGCCGAATTCAAGCGCTGGCGATGAAGCCGGGGTTGTCGTAGCCGCGGGCGCGCTTGCCGTAGGTCAAGACCGGGCCATCGACGGTCATCACCTTGCCGCCCGCCGCCAGCAGCACGGCGTGGCCGGCGGCCGTGTCCCATTCCATGGTGCGGCCGAAGCGCGGATAGAGATCGGCCTCGGCTGCCGCCACCAGGCAAAACTTTAAAGACGAACCCGCCGAGCACAGGGACTTCACCTTGACCGATTTCAGGTAGTCGTCGGTGGCCTGGTCGCGGTGCGAGCGGCTGGCGACGACGGTGGCGCCGTCCTCGGGCAGGGCGCGCACCTCAAGTGGGGTCCAGCCGGTTGCGGTATCGCCCGCGATCACACCTTGCGCAGCACCTCTCCCGTGTTCGCCCCAGAAAACGCGCTTCAAGGCCGGCGCGTAGACCACGCCCGCCACCGGCACGCCATGTTCGACGCGGGCGATGTTGACGGTGAATTCGCCGTTCCTCGAGATGAACTCCTTGGTGCCGTCCAGGGGGTCGACGAGGAAGAAATTGCCGGAGGTTTCGGGGATGCGGCCCGCCGAGGCCGCCTCCTCGGAAATGACCGGGGTTGTGGGATCGATCTTCGCAAGGCCCGCCAGGATGATCCTTTCGGCGGCCTCGTCAGCCTCGGTCACCGGCGTCAGGTCGCCCTTGGCCTTGGCGGAGAAGTCGGTGGCGTAGATGGCCATGATCTCAGCGCCCGCCAGGACGGCGAGATCGATCAGGGACTGCATCTGGGAGGAGGGGACGATGGTCATGTGGGACTTCAAGCTCCGAAGCGGTTCGGGCGCCTTCATGATCGCTGGGCAGGTTGCCGTCAATGCGGAAATTCCCCTGTCCAGATGCTACAAGGAGTGACGAATCACTTGACCAGGATGTGCCATGTCCGAAGCCAGACTCTCCGATCTCGACCTTGCCGCGCTGCTGTGCAGCCGGGTCTGCCACGACGTGATCTCGCCGGTCGGCGCCATTGCCAACGGGCTTGAGCTGATCGATGATCCCGAGATGGACGCGGAGACCAAGGAGACGGCCCTCGCCATTGTGCGCTCCTCGTCGCGTATCGCCTCCACCAAGCTCAAGTTCTGCCGCATCGCTTTCGGGGCGGCCGGATCGGCGGGAGCGCTCATCGACATGGGCGAGGCCGGCGAGATTGCCAAGGCCTTCGCCGGCGAGGAGAAGATCAAACTCGACTGGCTTGCGCCGCGCGAGAACCGCCCGAAGCAGCAGGTGAAGCTGGCGCTCAACATGATGCTGACGGCGATGGCGGGAATTCCGCGCGGCGGCCTTGTCACGGTAACGGTCGAGGGCGATGTGTTCACGGCACGCGCCCATGGCGACCGCGCCAAGGTGCCGGAAGCCATCGCCCAGGTGGTGGAGGGCACGGCCGATCTGACGGTGCTCGATGCCAGGCTGGTGCAGCCCTATTATGCCAAGCAACTGGCGCAATCGGCGGGCCTCACGCTGAGCATGGCCATGGATGGCGACGACGTGGTGGTAAGGGCGGCTTGAGACGGTGGCCGTAACCAAGCCTTAGGCATGTGTTTTGCGACCGCTAAAAATTTAGCGGGCCGCTTCATGTGCCTGTCATCGCTCCGGCTGCTATTCTAGGCCAACACAAAGCAAGGCCTGTCCCATGACCATGATCACAGCACTCGGCTCCCCTCAGTTGACGGCGGTTCCCCTGGCCGAGGTTGCAGTGATGATCGCCGCGGCGGTATCGGGCGTGCTGCTGCTGATCATGGCGCGGGCCAGGCTGCAACAGTCGATGAAACGGGTGCCGGCGGCCGTCGCGTACCGCTTCAGCAAAAGGTAAAATCAGGCAGTTTAAGCCGGTTGGATGTCAGAATTTGCGGTAGGCCAGGTTGCGGCCCTCTCAAGCCGTCTCGCGCAGTTCCTCGCCGCCCATCGGCGGCGCGTTCTCGCGCAGCACGTAGCCGCGGCCCCAGACGGTTTCGATGAAGTTTTTGCCGCCCGCCGCACTTGCGAGTTTCTTGCGCAGCTTGCAGATGAAGACGTCGATGATCTTCAGTTCCGGCTCGTCCATGCCGCCATAGAGGTGGTTGAGGAACATTTCCTTGGTGAGCGTCGTGCCCTTGCGCAAGCTGAGCAGTTCCAGCATCTGGTATTCCTTGCCGGTCAGGTGAACCCGGGCGCCGCCCACCTCCACCGTCTTGGTGTCAAGGTTCACGCAAAGATCGCCGGTGATGATGACCGACTGGGCATGGCCCTTGGAGCGGCGCACCACGGCGTGGATGCGGGCGACGAGCTCGTCCTTGTGGAACGGCTTGGTCATGTAGTCGTCGGCGCCAAACCCCAGGCCCTTGACCTTGTCCTCGATGCCGGCGAGGCCTGAGAGAATGAGAATCGGCGTGTTGACCTTGGCCACCCGCAGCGTCTTCAGAACTTCATAACCCGACATGTCGGGCAGGTTCAGGTCGAGCAGGATGATGTCGTAATCGTAGAGCTTGCCGAGGTCGACGCCTTCTTCACCGAGATCCGTCGTATAGACGTTGAACCCCTCCGACTTGAGCATCAACTCGATGCTCTGGGCCGTCGCGGTATCGTCCTCGATCAGCAGTACCCTCATTCGAATCCCCTATGGTGCCGGACCCGCTTCCTGGAGTCCCTCAATTTCCGCCGCGTCCGACGGGGCGCGCGCCAACCAACCGTTAATGTTCGTGCTTAAGATAAGCCGGGAAAGGTTAACAAAACCTAATTCCACATGCGTAACTTCGAAGGAACTTCAACCCAGATGTAGCGGTTTCGCGGGAAAACACACCACCGGTGGGTCAAGCCCCCGCGCAACGGCGCAAAGCCCTGGATAACCCGGTTCCGGCCCCGGTTTACCCGCCCTTAAGCTTACCGGTTCATCATGAGCGCGGACGATGATCCGAATCCTCTCACCTAGGTGATTCGAGACGCCGTGAAAAGGGGACGCGTATCGCGCGTTCTCCCCAAGTTTGTAGAGTTGTATGAGGACCACCATGCGTTCACGCGAAACGCTTCTCCGGCTGCACAGGTTCCGCACCGAAGACAAGCGCAGGCAGGTTGCCGATATCGATGGCATGATTCAGGATTTTATGCGCAAGTATGACGATCTGGATGCCCAGGTGAGGTTCGAGGAAAGCCGCAACGGCGTCACCGATCCCAATCATTTCAACTATTCGCTTTCCGCAAAGGCGGCGCGCGGCCGCCGCGACAATTTGATGCGCTCGATCGCCGAATTGCGCGATCAATTGGCCGATGCCCAGACCGCCCTCGCCGAAGTGGAGCAGGAATTGCGCCGTGCCGAAATGCTGGCCGAGAAGGAGGGCGGGCCTCCGGCCCCGGTGGCAGCGCTGACGCTCGCGGCCCACCACGTCAGATAAGGCGATAGGGCCGCATCTTCTCGTAATAGGGCCGGGCCTGATCGGCGATCTTCCGCAGCGTGTCCGGCAGTTCGACGGGCTTCGGTTCGGGTCTGGCCAGGCCCGTCGAGGCCCAGGCGGCGTTGTACCAGTGCGGCGCCCAGACGCCGTCGAAGGGCTTGGGGCCGGGGGGCCAGGAGAGCATGGCCTCGTCAAAGGCGATGCCGCAGGCCGCGCAGAGTTTGGTCAGCACGGCGCGCGGATCAGCCAGGATGTCGTCGGCGTCGACGACGGGCGGTGCTTCTCCCAAATGGTCCGCCACCATGTCAAAAATCTCGGCCTGTTCGACAAAGCCAATGGCGCGCAGGCTGACGTCGGACCATTTCTTTGTGTAACTTGAAAGCACGCGTTCGGGCGAGCGGATCAGGAAGGCGTTGGTCAGGCCCTTGATCCAGGCGCGGTCGAAACCGGTGAGCAGGTGGTGCGTCATGTGCTTCTGGTAGAAGAGGGGCTTGGCCGCGGGGGCCAGGCAACGCGACACCAACCGCTCCCAATCGCTGTCATTGGCGGCGATGATTTCGGCGCGCATCGGATGGTCATTGCCGTGGTGGACCAGCGAAAAGGCATAGAAGGGCTCGTCCCAGGCGGCGCAATCGGGGCGGTTGCCGAAAGCATACATCATGGCGGTGGAGATGTTTCGCGGACCCGACCACATGGCGAGGTTGGTCGTCACAGGCTCCTCCGTGCATCCTTCACGCACAGCTCCTTGTATAATCCAGACAGCCTTCGCGAGATTGGCCCCGCGCCGCTCCATTCATCCGTGGACAGAGGATTTCGCACCGGGCGGCCATCGATAACGCGCACCGGGATCAATCCGGCGAAGGTGCCGGTGACGAACGCCTCATCGGCGCCATAGACATCATAGAGCGAAAAGTGTTTCTCGAAGACCGGAATGCCATTGTCCGTGCACAGACGGATCATGTTGCCGCGCGTGATGCCGGGGATGCAGTATTGGCCGGTTGAAGTCCACACCTCGCCGCGCCGGATGATGAAGAAATGCGTCGAGTTGCAGGTGGCGACGAAGCCATGAGGGTCGAGCATCAGGGCTTCGTCCGCCCCGGCATTTGCGGCTTGAATACAAGCGGTTATGCAATTCAGTTTAGAATGCGAATTAAGCTTCTGGTCCTGCACGTCGGGATAGCCTCGCCGCACGTTCACGGTCGCAAGCGTCAAGCCCTTCTCGAACTTCTCCGGGTTCGCCGTTTTGTATTCGGGAATGATGACGATGGTCGGCGCGCCAATGGTGACGCGCGGATCCTGATAGGGGGTGGCCTTGACACCGCGCGTCACCATCAGGCGGATGTGCACGCCGTCGGCCATCTTGTTGGCATCGACACAATCGAAGAGGCGCGTCACGAGATCATCTGGCGAAATCTGCAAGTCCATGAAAATAGACTTGGCACCTTCATAGAGCCGCTCGATGTGCTCGCGCAGGAAAGGCACGCCGCCCTTCACCAGGCGCAGGCCCTCCCAGACGCCATCGCCAAGAATGAAACCTGAGTCGAAAACCGACACCACGGCTTCAGCACGCGGCACGAGTTTACCGTTGACCGAGATGAGGATATTGAGATTGCGCGGGTCGATTTTGATGTCGTGGATGGAATTGGACATGGGTACTTTGAATTCACCTTATGGGTTTGGAGCGGCCTTGAGTTTGAGATGGAGCGCGGCCATGACTTTCAGAACCGTCGAGAACTCGGGATTTCCGTCCGGCGACAGCGCCCGATAGAGGCTCTCGCGGGAGAGTCCGGTTTCTTTCGCCACCTTGCTCATGCCGCAGGCTCTCGCCAAAACGCCGACGGCATCGGCGATGAAGGCCGGATCGCCGGTTTCCAAGGCCTCAGTCATATAGTCAGCACGGGCCGTTCTGGTTTTGAGATAGGCAGCCGGATCGAAAAGTCTGGTCTTCGGAGGCATCGCTTCAGTCCTTCCACTTGGCAGCCAGTGCCTTTGCCTTTGTGATGTCGAGTTTTTGGCTGGATTTGTCGCCGCCACAAAGAAGCACGACGGCAAGCGCGCCGTGCTGGATGAAATAAACCCGGTACCCAGGTCCATGGTGAATGCGCAGTTCGCCGATACCTTCTCCTATCGATTCCACGTCGCCCGGATTGCCAAAGGCGAGCCGCCTGATGCGTGACGCAATCCTGGCTTTTGCGCCCTGGTCCCTGAGCTTCGCAAGCCACTGTGAAAACGTTTCCGTCTCGCGAATTTCGATCATCGAAATATGTAGCTCATAAGCTACAACCTGTCAAGACACCTTTCATTCCCGCGTCCTGTCCGGCGCCTCCCAGGCGTGGTCGCCTGTCGATTCGCCGGTCTGACGGTCGCCCGACAGCACATTGCCGATTTCGGCGCGGCCCTTGCGGGCGATATCGATGAGCGTTGCGTCGTCGTCAACATGGGCGGCGGCGAGGCGGATCATATTTTCGTCGTGTTGCTTGAAGGTGCGCGCGGCGCGGTGCGCCTCGAAGGGATGGCGGCCCAAGGCCACCAACACGTTCTCGCCCATGTCGACGGAGGAGGCGAAGACCTCGCGATAGACGTGCTCGACGCCACGATTGAGCAATTCGTAGGCATGCACCCGGTCGAAGGCGCGGGCAAAGATTGTGAGATGGGGATAATGGCTTTTCGCAGCGTCGACGATCTCAAGAATCTTTTCACGATCATCGACGGCCACCACCAGCACTTTCGCCTCGCGGGCGCCGGCGGCTTCCAGAAGATCGGGGCGCGAGGCGTCGCCGTAATAGAGCTTGAAGCCGAAACGGCGCAGCGCGTCGATCTGTTCGGCGTCGTGATCGAGCACCACCGCCTTGTAGCCGCTGGCGCTGAGCAGGCGGCCCACCGTCATGCCGTAGCGGCCGTGACCGGCGATGATGACTTTCGCGGTGTCTGCGATGACATCGGCGGCGCGGTCTTCACTGGCACTCTCAAAATGCGGCTGGATCAGCCGGTCGTCGAGAATCATCAGGAGCGGGGCGAGGGCCATGGAGATTGCCACGGCGGCGACCAGCATCCCCGATTGCGTGGCGGCGAGAAGCCCCAGGCCCGCCGCGAAGGAGATCAGCACGAAGGCGAATTCGCCGCCCTGGGCCAGGGAAAATGTAAAGCGCGAGGCATCGGGCCCGTTCATGCGGAAGAATCGGGCAAGGGCGTAGAGCACCATGAGTTTCAAGGCCACGAAGCCCAGAACCAGGCCGATGAGAGTCACCGGCTGATTGACCAGCAACGCGAAATCGATGCCCGCACCCACGGCGATGAAGAACACCGCCAGCAGCAGGCCCTTGAAGGGATCGAGGTCCATCTCGAGTTCATGGCGGTATTCGCTTTCGGCCAGCACCACGCCCGCAAGGAAGGTGCCAAG
This sequence comes from Hyphomicrobiales bacterium, assembly GCA_031430715.1. Taxonomy (GTDB): domain Bacteria; phylum Pseudomonadota; class Alphaproteobacteria; order Rhizobiales; family Aestuariivirgaceae; genus Aestuariivirga. Next base: position 16,302 of record JANPCA010000568.1, read on the forward strand.
CGCCGCCGAAAGCCCCACGAACTGCATCATCAGGGTGATGCCGACGACAATGAGCAGCGCGAAGGCCACGAAGATTTCGCGGATGCCGGAGGAGGCGATCAAGCGGAACAGGGGCCGCATGAGATAGCGCCCGGCCAGGATGATGGCGGCGACGGCGGCGAGAACGGCGAGCGCCTGCTGCCAGCCCGGCAAATCGGCAATCAGGCTGGCGCTGTGAGTCTCAGCCCCATGGGACGTGGCGATCAGCGGTAGCAGGGCGAGGATGGGGATGACGGCGATGTCCTGGAAGAGGAGGACCGAGAAGCAGGACTGTCCGGCGGCGGTCTTCAGCACGCCGCGCTCTCCTAAGCTCTGCAACACGATGGCCGTCGATGACATGGCGAGGATCAGGCCGATGGCGGCAGCACTCTGCCAGGTGGCGCCGAGTGCCCATGCCGCGAGGCCGATGACGGCGGCTGTGCCGGCGACCTGTAACCCACCCAGCCCGAGGATGGGCTTTCGCAATGACCAGAGTTTCGAAGGCTGCAATTCGAGGCCAACGAGGAACAGCATGACGATGACGCCGAATTCGGCGAAATGCATGACGTCCGCTCCCTCGCTGCCGATCAGGCCCATCACCGACGGGCCGATGGCGATGCCGGCGACCAGGTAGCCCAGCACCGAGCCCAGGCCCAGCCTGGTGGCAATCGGGGCTGCCACGACGGCGGCGGCCAGATAGACGAAAGCGCCAAGCAGGAAATCGCCGAGGTCCATCAGAATCCCTCCTCGGTGAAATGCGGCGGCAGAGTGAAGCCGTCGGCCAGTTGCGAGAGGGTCTCAATGCGGCCATCGCGCAAGCCGACGATCAGGTCGCGGTAGCGCTCGGCCTCGGCGCTCAACATCTCCGGCGTCATGCGCCGTCCGGCGTGAATCACGAAAGGCTCGAGATAGGCCATGGAGCACAGCCAGGCGGTCTGGTTGAAGGGGCTCAGCAGCTCGGCCATCTCGAAACGGTTGCGGCCTTGCGGGTGATAGGCTTGCTCGCTGCCGCCGGTGGAGAGTGCCGAGAGCAGGAAACGGCCTGCAAGCCTGGTGCCGCCCGGCCCATAGGCCCAGCCGTTTTCCAGCACGAGGTCCAGCCATTCCTTGATGATGGCGGGCGAGGAATACCAATAGAAGGGGTGCTGCAGGACGATGACGTCATGGGCCAGGAGGGTGGCCTGCTCGGCCGTCACGTCGATCGCAAAGTCCGGGTAGGCGGCATAGAGATCGCGGATGGTGACGTGCTCGAGGCCCTGGATGGCGCCGAGCATGGCGCGCTGGACGACGGAGCCGGATAGTTTGGGATGGGCGAAGAGAACCAGAATCTTCATGGTGCGATAGTGGCAGAGCGCGGGGCTTTGTCAAAGCGGCCAGAACAAAGGCACTTGATCAGTCAAGGACGATTGCGTCAGGCGGGCGGTCACCGCGAAAGGAATGGCCGAATTGACTATTGCCATAACGGCGACTAGCCTTGGCTGCAGGCGGGAGGTGATGAAATCTCAAAGCAAAACGCCTCAGAATGCGTCATAACCTGTCACGGACGAACGGAGTAGAGCCATGGCCTTGTTCATTGTGAAGGCTTCCTTCGATACAGAGGCTGGCGTTTGGTATGTATCTGAATCCGATGTACCCGGACTGGCAACCGAGGCAGACAACTTTGACGATCTTTGCAAGAAGATCCTGGTGATGGTTCCGGAATTGTTGGAACTCAATGGCTGGGATGGCGAAAACAATGGATCTGGCGAAATTCCAATTGAAATTATCGCTTCAAGGTCCAGCAGGGTGCGCCTCGCCGCCGCATGACTGATTTTACGACGGATGTCATTGCGATCATCAGGGCGAATGGCTGCACATTCGTCCGCCGGGGGAAGGGCGACCACTGCATTTGGTATTCGCCCCAGAGCAAACGCAATTTTACGGTGGATTCCAAGATCAAGAGCCGCCACACCGCAAACGCCGTCATGAAGCAGGCCGGGATCAGCTACAAATTCTAGGTGCGGCCCAGGGCTCAACGGCCCCAATTCAAGTATCTTACTGCCGGTAATCCTGAATTCGCGTGGTCCTGAGGCCGGCCAGGCCGTGGCGGTCGATGGAGCGCTGCCAGCTCAAGTATTCCTCGACCGTCAGGACATAGCGCTCGCAGGCTTCTTCCAGACTCAACAAACCACCGCGGACGGCTGCCACGACCTCCGCCTTGCGGCGTATCACCCACCGTTGATTGCCGGGGGGCGGGAGATCGGCAACCGTCAGCGGACTGCCATCGGGCCCGATGACGTAGTTTACGCGTGGACGCAACTGACCGTTCATTGACTGACTCAACCTAATACGCAGGTACTCACTCCCCACACACTAGGCCCCAGCGCCTTAAAATTCGGCTAAGTACATGTGAAGATTTCCCGAATGCCTGCGGGGGGATGGACCATTTCAGGACAGAAGCGGAGAGAAGCCGGTTTACTTTTGGCGGGGACGCGCCCATCTAGCGCCCATGGCCATTGCCCAATCCATTTTGGACAGCGTGCGGGAGACCGTCGGCATCGCCGGCGACCCGGTGTCGATCCGTATCGTCTGCGCCATGTCGGGTGGTGTTGACTCCTCGGTGACGGCGGGCCTCCTCAAGCAGGCGGGCTTCGAGGTGGTGGGCATCACGCTGCAGCTCTACGACCACGGGGAAGCGGTGAGGCGCAAGGGCGCCTGCTGTGCCGGCCAGGATATTCATGACGCCAGGCGGGCCGCCGCGGCACTCGGAATCCCACATTATGTGCTGGATTTCGAATCGCGCTTCAAGGAAGCGGTGATCGATGAATTCGTCGCCGGCTATCTGGCGGGTGAAACGCCAATCCCTTGCGTCACTTGCAACCGGACAGTGAAGTTCGCCGATCTCCTGCAGCGGGCGCGCGACCTCGATGCCGCAGCCCTCGCCACCGGGCATTATGTCGAGAGCCGGGCCAGGCCGGACGGATCGGGCCGCCGCGACCTCTTCACGCCCGCCGACCTCGCACGTGACCAGAGCTATTTCCTGTTTGCGACCACGCAGGCGCAAATCGACTATCTGCGTTTTCCCTTGGGGAGGCTGACCAAGCCTGAAACGCGCGCCATTGCCGCCGAACTGGGTCTTGCGGTGGCCGCCAAGCCGGACAGCCAGGACATCTGCTTCGTGCCCGATGGGCGTTATGCCGACCTGATCCTCAAGCTCCGGCCCGATGGAGTGGAACCGGGCGATATCGCCGACGTTGACGGGAACGTGCTGGGGCGGCACGGCGGCATCATCCATTTCACCATCGGCCAGCGCCGGGGTTTGGGATTAGCCGGCGGCGAAGCGCTCTATGTCGTCAAGATCGATGCGGCAAAGCGCCGGGTGATCGTGGGCCCAAAGGAAGCGCTGCGCCAGAAGGACATCCGGGTGTCTTCACTCAACTGGTTGGGTGATGAAACGCTCAGCGATCAGACACAGCCGGTCTATGCCAAGATCCGCTCGGCGCGGCCGCCGGTTGCCGGCGGCATCCGCCGGACTGCCAGCGGGGCGGTGGTGTCGATCGGCGAGGGCGAGTTCGGCGTCTCGCCGGGCCAGGCCTGCGTGCTCTATGAAGCGCCGGGGGCTGGCGCACGTGTGCTGGGCGGCGGCTTCATTGCACGAATGTGAACTTGCGCTAGCTGTTCGCAAAGCGACGCTTTATGTAGTTATTGCGACCTGATTGAGGAGTTCCTGATGAACCAGCGCATACGTGCCCTCGCCGAAGTCGATACCTCCGATGTGCAGCTTGCCTATAAGCGCTGGGCGCCGGTCTATGACCGGACCTTCGGCAAGTTCGTCGAAACGGCGGTGCGTCAGGTTACGGCGCGCGCCAACCAGTTTTCGGGACGGCTGCTGGAAGTGGGTGTGGGCACCGGACTGGCCTTGCCGCATTATGGCCCCGCCCTGCAGGTGACCGGTGTCGATCTGTCGCCGCACATGCTGCGGCGGGCCCGCCAGCGCATTTCGAAGGGCGGGCACGGCAACATCGAGGCCCTGCTCGAAATGGACGCGACCCAACTGGCATTCGCCAATGGCAGTTTCGGTGTCACGGTGGCGATGTTCGTGATGACGGTGGTGCCCGACCCTGTAAAGGTGATGCATGAACTGGCGCGGGTGACCAAGCCCGGCGGAACCGTGCTGATCTGCAATCATTTCAGCGTCGAGGATGGGCTGCGCGGCGCGCTCGAACGGCGGCTTGGCAAATATGCGCCGCAAATCGGTTTTCGGTCCGAGTTTCCGTCCGAAACAATCATGGTGTGCGAGAACCTGGAGCTTCGCGCCAAGACACCGGTCAAGCCTTTCGGCTTCTTCACCTTGCTCGAGTTCCACAAGGCTCCTTGAGGCGTTTGCTATCGGCCCGGGGAATTTCTATAGTCCCTGACCGTTGAGTGGGAGTAGCCTAGCCGTGGTCAAGATCAATCTGCACCCCAATATCGACCGCGATGTGAAGAAGGGGGTTGCCTGGGCGGTGCATGCCTTCACCATCAGTGGCATCATCTTAGGCTTCCTGGCGCTGGTGGCGGTGTTGAAAAACGATCCGGTCAAGGCCTTCATGTGGCTGGGGCTTGCCCTTTTCGTCGACGGCATCGACGGCACCCTGGCCCGGAAGGCGCGGGTACTCGAATACACCCCCAATTTCGACGGCCGCACGCTCGACAATGTCATCGACTTCTTCACCTATGTGGCGGTGCCCGCCCTCATGGTCTACTGGTTCAACATGGTGCCCGCCCCCTTCCTGTTCGCCGGGCAGACCTGGAGCCTGATCTGCGCCACGGCCATCATGGCGGTCTCGTGCTACACCTTCGCCAATGTGGGCATGAAGTCGGATGATTATTATTTCGTCGGTTTTCCGGCCATCTGGAACGTGGTGGTGTTGTATTTCTTCGTGCTCGACACCGGCTGGGCGGTCAATCTCATCACCATCGCTGCGTTGTGCGTGCTGACCTTCATTCCGATCAAGTTCGTACATCCGTTGCGGGTGACCGACTGGCGCGAGGTGACCATTCCGCTCACCGTTCTGTGGGCGGCCATGTCCTTGAGCCTCATCTTCGCCTCCAGCGACCGCAGCGACTGGGGTCTGGTCGAAGACATCCAACTCTGGGTGTGGCTTGCGGCATCGGCCTATTTCGCCGCCATCTCCCTGTGGCGCACCTTCTTCAAGCAGCCCGAGGACAGCGGCGAGGACCCCGGACACGCGGCTTGACTTGAGGCCGTGAGGTTCCCTATAAGCCCGGCACCTCGTGGCGGGGTAGCTCAGTTGGTTAGAGCACGGGAATCATAATCCTGGGGTCGGGGGTTCAACTCCCTCTCCCGCTACCATTTTCC